>DASQNW010000029.1:0-4543 GCA_035644775.1 Chitinophagaceae bacterium
GTACAAGAGTGCGACGCAACTGCAGACTCATAGTAGCAGTACAGCCCGGCACAAAAAATGAATTCAAAATATTCAGGAAAGCTCGTTAAAGAGCTAAGAAAACCAGGCGTTGATCGACAGCATTCGTTAGATTTATTGCCAACATGAATGCTATGAAAGTCTTAATTGCCTCCAGCCTCTTCGTCCTGATGATGACCATTCTGCAATGTGACGCCATGGCGCAGGATGTCAGCAACCTGAAACTGAAGGACTACCGTCCTGTATCAATCTACAATACCCCGCAAACAGAAATTGCAAGGGCAAAGTTTCCGGTGATTGATGTTCACGCACATGACTATGCGAAAACAGCGTCTGATGTGGATGCTTGGGTAAAAACAATGGATGAATTAGGAATTGAAAAGACAATCATTCTTTCGGGTGCTACAGGAAAAGAGTTTGATGCTATTGTGGCGAGATACAAGCGGCATAAAGACCGGTTCGACGTGTGGTGTGGCTTTGACTATACTGGCTATGGTACAGCAGGTTGGCAAACCAATGCAGTTGCTGAACTGGTAAGGTGTTATAAAGCAGGAGCAAAAGGAGTGGGCGAACTTGGTGACAAAGGACTGGGTGAAATATACTCGACACCGGTGAAGGGTTATGGGCTCCACCTCGATGGTCCGGAACTGAAGCCACTGCTTGCAAAATGTGGTGAACTGGGGATGCCTGTCAATATTCATGTGGCCGAGGACGAATGGATGTATTTACCGGCAGACTCGACGAATGATGGCCTTATGAATGCTGCAAAATGGAAAGTAGACATGAGCAAAAAGGGAATACTGAATCACGAGCAGTTAATTGCCACCCTTGAAAACGCGGTGAGGAATAATCCGAAAACAATCTTTATTGCCTGCCATCTGGCAAACTGTTGTGCAGATTTGAGTAAGCTGGCCCGATTGCTTGATAAGCATCCAAATCTCTACGCAGATATCGCTGCACGATACGGTGAGCTGGCACCCATACCACGACATGTCCAAAAGTTCATGGAAAAATATGCTGACCGTTTGCTTTATGGTACCGATATGGGAACGAGGAAAGAGATGTATAAGACCACATTTAGAATTCTGGAAACCTCGGATGAACATTTTTATAGGCACGACCTCTTTAGCTATCATTGGCCCTTGTATGGCCTGAATCTTTCTGAAGGCACATTAAAAAAGTTGTATAACGCCAATGCGAGAAAGCTTTTTAGCCGTAATTAAAAAAAGCCATCGACGTAACTGCTACCGAGGTGTTCCATAGCAGTAGAATGTGGACTCGTAACCTGCTATCAAAACATCACATCGGGGCCACTCATGCTTCGAGGATTACTTCAAAGCTGTCATGCTTTTGTTCTGTAGTGGATCTGCACGAGCCCTGATGGGAAACTTTTCGCAGAGACAAGTTCCATTATTTGTTCCGGCCTTCCATCTTTGAAGAGGCGGACACCTTCACCAATGAAACATGGAATGATAGAGATAATGAATTCATCGATCAATTGGTGCTGCATCAGCTCATTTATTACTTGCGCCCCTCCATCCACAAAAATATTGAGGCCTTCTTTTTGTTTTAAAGCATGCACCAGATCATTCAGGCTGCCAGAGTAAAACTCTACGTTGTTTATCGCGGGTCGCGGTGCTCGTGTGATTATATAAGTCTGTTTCTTGTGCGGAAATTCACTCACCTGTTTCATCACCCAGTCGTAGGTTTTCCTTCCCATAATTATTGTATCGACTGTTTTGATGAATGCTGAATAACCGTAGTCTTCACCTTTCTGCTCAACAATTGAAAGGAAAGACAGATCATCGCCGGTTTTAGCAATGTAACCGTCGAGGCTCATAGCGATATATACTACAACTTTTCTCATATTCTTGTATCTGCCATTACTCTAAAGGCGTTCAATACTGGAAACGTCTTTCCAGGCATATCTGCAAACCAATGCGTTTGTCCCGTCTTCATGATCTTTCTTCGTCTTTTCAGCGAGAATTCCACCCATGCCTTCGTAAAACTTTCTTGCATTGGTGTTTGCCTCAAACACCCACAAATACATAGAAGGAGTACTCTGTGTCATCATCACCTGCCTGGCACATTCCTTCATGAGCAACTTGCCAATACCAAGTTTATGTAGGCGCAATGAAACGTGCAGATTGTCAAGCAAGGTTCCATACACAGGATCGTTATCGAGAAATACACAGGCAAATCCCGCCAGTTCATTTTCGAGCATAGCCATTACAATTCTTTGATTGCAAGCAGGAGATGATAGCCGCTGCTGCCATAGTGCTGCCCTGTCTTGCACCACCACGTTATCTAAATACTCGTCTGTTAGGATGCCCCGGTAATGTTGCTGCCAGCTTCGAGCGTGAAGGCTTGCAATATCGTTGTGATCAGCAAACGATGCTAGTTTAAGTCGAATCGTCGACAGAGCATCGGTGGAGGTAGGCATCATTAAATATTTTAGCAGTCGATCAGCAAAACGTGTTTAAGTTACCCCGGTTCACCAAAGACTATCGCCTTTGATAAGGGGAGCATCGGCTTTTCCGCCAAGTTGCAAATACACTTCTTTGCTAATGCTGCTTACCTGGGAAATCGTTATTAGAGCGGTAGAGTCGTTAAGGAAATGTGTGCGGATATGATTTTTAGCAGCTTCCAGCGTGGGCACTTTTGAGGATCGTAAAAGACAGCTGCGATTGCTTTTAACTTCACCAGTTTCATAAACAACATAAGCAACATGGTAGAAATGCTCGTGCATTGAATTTTTTAGCAAATAAAGGTAATCTCTGTTGTATTCCGGACAGTGTTCACATCTTCCGCTAACCACCAAATCTTTTCAGTAACCTTGCAACCATAAACCAGAACATATGAAAGCTTTTTTGGGAATGGGCTTACTTGGTTCCGCATTCGTTCGTGCGATGATACGCCGCGGTGATACGCTACAGGTTTGGAACCGAACCGCGGCAAAGGCAAAGGAACTGGAGCAGTACGGCGCCAAAGCATTTGATAGTGTGGCCGATGCAGTAAAGGGTGCGGATAGGGTGCACGTGGCCTTGAAGGATGATGCCTCGGTGGATGAAGTTCTTGATGCTGCCTCCGGCGGGTTTTCTGAAGGGGTGGTGATAATTGATCATACCACTATTTCAAAAGAAGGCGCAATCCGCCGCACACAAGAGTGGAGGCAAAGAGGTTTTATTTACCAGCACGCACCTGTGTTTATGGCGCCAGCTAACGCCCTGGAGGCGTCTGGGTTTATGTTGCTGTCGGGTGATGAGGAGACCACACGTATGTTGGAGCCGGAGCTTTCAAAAATGACGGGCAAGCTGCTTCACTTTGGAACCGAGGTAGGTAAGGCTGCTGCTATCAAACTGGTCGGGAACGCCTTTTTGGTTTGCTTTACGACAGGGCTTAGAGACACAGTAGCGTTGGCAAAGGCTTTGAACACTCCCATAAGCGATGTCGCGAGTTTATTTGAATCGTGGAACCCTGGCAGTCAAATACAGGCAAGGTTAAAAAGGATAACAGACGGAGATTATACCAAGCCGTCATGGGAATTGGCTATGGCAAGAAAAGATACCGGGCTCTTCCTTGAAGCTGCGGAAAAAGAACAGATTGAGCTGGGCGTTTTGCCGGCTGCTGCTGCATTGATGGATAGATGGATTGAAAAAGGTTTTGGCAACCACGACTGGACGGTGATTGCTCAAGACCTGGTTTGAGTTAGCTAATGGATGAAGGTAATAGAATAGAGGAATGCGATAAGAGGCATGGCAATAGCTAAGCAAGAATAAAATTAGAGTGACTCTGTTATTTCTTACCTGAATCAACCATAATAGATTCTGCAAGACAGAATCAGGATTTACTAACCTGAGTTGCTGCTCACCGACACTCCTACAGTTTCTTATTCACTGTTCCTGTTCTTTTCTGCGTTGGCTTCCTCTCTGGTTTGATCCGTATCGAAGCTGTCGCCTGTATTGTGCATAAAAGAAGAAACAGGTCCGCTCATGTGCTCCTGGGGATCTGTGGTGTGAAGCGTTTCCTCGTTCGGCTTGAGAGGTGCATCTTCATTGTTGCTCTTGCTTTCCTCGCTCTTTCTATCGTTGTGTAACATAGTTTTCCGTTTCTCTGTTACCATCAAATTGCCGGCCACGATGCCTTCGGATAATATTTAAAACCTCTGTTTCATAGATTTCATTCATGACCAGGATTTTTTGGAACAGAAAATATTCGACTTCAATCAAAAATATACCTGTAGATACAATTGGGAAATTCACCAACTTAGAGGCCGCTTTCAACTCACAGCTTTAAAGCTAAACGCCTTATGATGAAGTTATTTTTCTTACAGATCTGCAGCCTCGTCTTTTCAGTCTTTGTAAACGCACAAGTCGCAAAAACGGCCGCTGTAAAACAGCATTTAGGCAGGCCTGCTTTATTCGTGAACGATAAAGTGGAAGCACCTGCTTTTTACTCTCTTACACATGCATATGGAGGGCGCTGGAGTTGGGAAGAGGTAGCCCAACGAAACATCAAAATATTC
>DASQNW010000030.1:0-2981 GCA_035644775.1 Chitinophagaceae bacterium
TATGCTGCGCCTGGCAACGATTTACGTCCTTTGTTTAACGGCAAAAGCGGGGACGAACGAGTATCATTTCCCGGTCGTAATGATGAATTATTTGTTCCCAATACCGCTTCTGGCACCATGGTGGTTCGTAACCTGGTTACCGGTCACCAATACGCAGCGAAAATCTCTCCCCTTGTTCTTTCCGATTTCGATTGGTATAGTAAACTGTATTACCTCCACGATAGTTTACTTGCAATCACCAGCAAAGTGGGCGGATTTTATTTATTTAAGTACTCGCCAGGCAGGCAACATTTAGTAACCGACGGCAAAAAGTATTTTGCCCACCGGTATTGTACTTCCCTTTTTGTTGATACCGACAGTCGTTTGTGGATAGGAACAAACGACGGATTGTATAAACAAAACATCCGCAATCCGTTCTTTCAAGCCATTGATCTCTCGCTTCAGCATCCGCCAATTGTTAATTCAGGAATCGAGAGTGTGTTCATTGTCGGTCAAAAAACGTTTGTGGGTTTAGGAAATGAGGGGGGCGTTTTGCTGCTGAACAACCGCACCAAAAAATTGGAACGGCACATTAATCTGGGACGTTTCGGAGAGGGTAGCAACACCATTAATTTTCTATTTTCCTATCACCCCGATACGCTCTGGATAGGTACAGGTAGAGGTGTCCTGTGGCTGCACCTAAACAACTATTCATTTGGACGTTTAAATGTTCCCGGCCAACCTCACTGGATGTACCGCACCAAAACGAGAACGTATCTGAAAGATTCAGAAGGAAACATCTGGCTTTCCTTTGGAGAAATAAACAGTTTGGTGATGTTTAATCGCTCCCGTTATCAGTTTTTTGACTTTACCAAGGCACCACTACTCAGGATCACATTTTGCTTCACCATGGCCGAAGATAAGAACCATAATGTGTGGTTTGCCGGAGATGGCCTGAGTCGATGGAACCGGAGAACAAACCAAATTGATACCCTTATCCCGTATCCACCCGTAAGTCAATCACTTTTTAACTACATGCTGCTGCTGGATTGCGATGGTAGTAATAATTTATGGATCTCTTCATTCGACAACGAAATCCTGCAGTACAATATCAACCAGAATCGCATGTACCTGCGTGTAGGTGAAAATAGTATGATTGATGGCTATACAGTTACTAACAGTCAAATCATCAGGGATCATATCTGGTTGGGTATGATCAATGGCATATCGGCCTTCAATGTGAAGACCTTTTCGGTTAAACAGTTTAACTATGCTGATGGTCTTCCCTCCGCTGTCGCTACGTCGAAACGCAAGGGAAGCTTTTATGACGAATTAGAAGACCGTTTTTATTTTGGAGCCGGACATTATCTCATCTCTTTTCGTCCGGATATTACCCTTTCCTATAAACTTCTTCCAAGGTTTTCTTTGGAGTTACAAGGAGAGGATAAGATCCGCTCCGGTAACATACAGCTTCCTTACTCACACAATGACATTGAACTTCGGTTGAATGTGATCAATTTTACTGATCCGGAAGAAAACCGATATGCGTACCGGTTTCAGAATGGCGCAGACACTTCTTGGCGTGAACTCCATACAAAAAATGTGTTAGTGCTTTCTCAATTGACCCCCGGCCGGCACCAGATCCAAGTGAAACTGTATTCAGTCAATAATCGCTGGCCGTTTCAAGTCAAGACCCTGCATCTTCAAATCAATCCTCCTTTTTGGCGAACACCCTGGTTTATATCATTGACGGCGTTGTTCCTGCTGTCAGTCAGCTATTACCTGCACCGAAAGCGTGTTCGCCAGGTTCAGCAAAAAGCCAATTTGGATAAACTACTGGCACAAACAGAAATGAAGGCACTTCATTCACAGATGAATCCGCATTTTATCTTCAATTGTTTAAATAGCATTCGGGAAATGATTTTGAATCATGAAAACAGCCAGGCGTCACGCTACTTAAGTAAGTTTGCCCAGCTGATTCGCATGACACTGGATCATTCTTCAAAACCCTTTGTCAGTCTGCGGCAGACCGTCGATCACATACACCGATACTTGGAAATGGAGCAGATCAGGACCAGTACTTTCCATTATAAGGTCTATATTGACGAGCAGTCAGACCCTAATGAAATTCTCTTGCCACCCATGCTCATTCAACCCTTCATCGAAAATGCAATCTGGCAGGGGCACTCATACAAAGAGCCTATGGAACTGCAGATCTATTTTCATCAGAGGGACCAACAATTGCTCTGTGTCATTGAAGACACGGGGATTGGAATAGAGGCCTCAGTGAAGAACAAAAGCGGCATGCAGGTGAAGCATACATCCGTCGGTATTGAAAATATCCGAAAGCGCATACAAGTGTTAAACGAGAAGTATAATATTGACTGTTCCTTAATTATTGAAGACAAGAAGCATAGACGGTCAGCCGAGGGTACCGGTACAATTGTCACCTTGAAATTACCTATTAAGAACGTATTTCAACAGTTATGATGATACGAACCATTCTGATTGACGACGAACCACGTGGAATTGCTTCCATGGAACGACTCTTACATTTAAACTGTCCCGAGGTTCAGGTTATTGCTACCTGCTCTAGTGCTGACACTGCGTATAAGAAAATCAATCAGCTCAACCCTGAGCTGATCTTTCTCGATATCGGTATGCCTGTGAAGAGTGGTTTTGATCTGTTAAGAGAATTGAAAGAATTCAATTTCGAAGTAGTTTTTGTGACGGCACACAACCAGTTTACGGTTGATGCGTTTCACTTCAGCGCAGTCGACTACCTGCTCAAGCCTGTCGACGACGATTTATTGATTGATGCTGTCAGAAGAGCCCAGAAGAGAATAGGAGACAAAGCCGGCGGTAAAAACATTGAAACTTTCCTGCATAATTTGCAACAACAGCGATCCAGGCAGCAGTTGAAGCTATGCCTGCCCTCTTTAAAAGGATTTCAGGTAGTGGATTTAGAGGAGATCGTTCATGCCGAATCGTCAGGCAACTAT
>DASQNW010000031.1:0-3765 GCA_035644775.1 Chitinophagaceae bacterium
AACATAAAGGAGCAGCTAATTGTGGAGTTGTACTCTAAGTAATTATGAATGTGCTGTGGTCAAAGTAAATGTTAGGAATTGACCATAGTGATTCAAAAAGTACAAGTGTGCGACGCAACAGAAGCTGATCAGGGCTGAGAAGCCGATAACAATCTTAAAAACTTTAAATCTGAATATGGCCATTTTAAATTTTCAGAAGCCCGATAAAATCGTTCTTCAAAAAATCACTGATTTTGAAGCTCAATTTGAGTTTCGACCCTTAGAGCCTGGTTACGGTGTAACCATAGGTAATGCACTTAGACGTGTGTTGCTGAACTCTTTAGAAGGCTATGCAATTGTTGGTGTGAAGATCGAAGGTGTGGAGCATGAATTTGCAACAATAAATGGCGTTTCTGAAGATGTTGTTGAAATGCTTCTGAATCTGAAGCAGGTAAGACTTAAGAAATCTGTAGATCATGATGTGCAGAATGAGCGCATCATGCTAAGCATAAAGAACAGAACGGAGTTTACTGCAGGTATGATTGCTGAAGGCACTCAGTCTTTCGAGATCATGAATCCGCAACTTTTAATATGCACTTTAGATGGTTCGGCCAAGTTGGATATAGAACTATCAGTGGGCAAAGGTCGCGGTTATGTTCCTGCAGAGGAAAACAAGCCTAAGGATTCCGCTTTAGGCTATATCCCTGTTGATGCTATTTACACACCTATAAAGAATGTGAAGTATAGCATTGAAAATACCCGTGTGGAACAACGCACCGATTACGAAAAACTGGTGATGGAAGTTGTAACTGACGGCACCATTCACCCTGAAGAAGCAGTGAAGCAGGCGAGCCGCATTTTGATTCAGCACCTGATGATCATCACTGATGAAAACATCACATTTGACAACAAAGAAGAGAAAAAGGAAGATATAGTTGACGAGCAGACGCTGCAACTGCGCAAAGTGCTGAAAACACCTCTTGAAGATCTCGACCTTTCGGTTCGGGCGTTCAATTGCCTGAAAGCTGCAAAGATCAACTCGCTCAGTGAACTGGTGCAGTACGAACAGGAAGACCTGATGAAATTCAGGAACTTCGGGCAGAAATCCCTTTCGGAAATAGAGCAAGTGCTGAACGAAAGAGGTTTGCACTTCGGCATGGATTTGAGCAAACTCGGTGTAGATAAAGATGATTTATAGAGAGGTGCACTGTAAGTCAGTGATGTTCACCTGGAGATAAGCTCTTAGTAGGCTGCAATTCCTTGACACGGTGCAGCCGAATATTCAATAACCAAGTTCGACAGAGAAGAATGATCTTCAAGGTGTCGGGCTGTCAAACAAAAGAAAATGCGTCACGGAGACAAAACGAAAAACCTTGGTCGGAAAAAAGCGCACCGCGAAGCGTTGTTAAGCAACCTTACTTGCCAGCTGATTGCTCACAAGAGAATTGTAACAACCTTGGCCAAGGCAAAGGCTTTGCGTGTTTATGCAGAGCCGTTGATTACAAAAAGTAAGGAAAACACTACGCACCAACGTCGTGTTGTATTCAGCCATTTGCAGGACAAAGAAGCTATAAAGGAGCTGTTTGATGTGATCAGTGCAAAGATCGCCGGCAGGCCCGGAGGATACACAAGGGTTATAAAACTTGGCGCTCGCCCCGGCGATAATGCCGAACTGGCAATGATTGAGCTAGTAGACTTCAATGAGATCTACGGCAAAGGCACTGAGGAAAAGAAAGAGCCGGCAAAAAGAACCCGTCGTGCAGGAGGAAGTAGAAAGAAAGCTGCAGGTGCAGAGGCTGCAACGCCGGAAGCGGCAGCGGCTGAAACTGCTGCTGCAGAACAGTCGGAACCAGCACCTGCCTCTACTGAAGGCGAACAGGCTTAATCCAGTTCATCGAAATACATTCAGCATCCTCACTTCGGGGATGTTTTTCTTTACATGAGTTAATAAAATCTTGATAACATATTGCAGAAGCTGGTGGTATTCCACTGGCTTCTTTTATTTTTGCGCAATTTGTTTAAAAATGAATGTACAAAACACAGCTGTTCTTGTTCTTGAAGATGGCACTACCTGCTACGGAAAAGCTTTTGGTGCGATAGGTACCGCCGGCGGAGAAATCTGTTTTAATACAGGAATGACGGGCTACCAGGAAGTGTTTACCGATCCTTCTTACTATGGTCAAATTCTGATTATGAACAATGTTCATATTGGGAACTATGGAGTAAATCTTGCAGACGTGGAGTCGGATAGCGTGAAGATAAAAGGATTGATCGGCAGAAACCTCGAGGAATTGTTTTCAAGGAAACAAGCAAGTGGCTCGTTAGATGAATACCTTAAAAAACAAAACATAGTAGCGATCGAAGGTGTTGACACAAGAGCTCTTGTAGCTGCGGTACGTGAAAAAGGTGCAATGAATTGCATCATCTCCTCCGAGGTGCTGGATGCAGACGAACTAAAAAATAAGCTTAATGAAATTCCAGATATGGATGGCCTTGAACTGGCGTCAGTTGTAAGTACGAAAGTTCCATATGAATTAGGTGATCCGAAATCTGCTGTCAGGATAGCAGTTATGGATTATGGCGTTAAAAGAAACATACTGAATTGCATGGTGGAACGGGGAGCATTTGTAAAAGTATTTCCTGCTAAAACACCGGTTGAGGAAGTAAAAGCATTTAATCCCTCCGGCTATTTCATCTCAAACGGGCCCGGAGATCCGGCTGCAATGCAGTACGCTGTTACAGCATTGAAAGAGATCATGAAAGAAGAAAAACCAATGTTTGGCATTTGCCTGGGTCATCAGCTGCTGGCTCTTGCTAACGATATTCCCACTTTCAAAATGCACCATGGTCACCGAGGGTTAAACCATCCTGTAAAGAATCTTGTTACCGGCCGGTGTGAGATCACGACCCAAAATCATGGCTTTGGTGTAAATCCTGAGGCAGTGAAAAATGCAGAACACATAGAAATTACCCATGTCAACTTGAATGATCATTCCATTGAAGGAATTAAGGTTAAGGGTAAGCCTGCTTTTTCTGTACAATATCATCCCGAGAGTACCCCAGGGCCGCACGACAGCAGGTATCTGTTTGATGATTTTATTTCATTAATTAAAGAGAAATCAAGTATTAACTGAAGGGCCGCTAAAGATATTCTGAACGGAACTTTTTCTGCGGAGCGATAAACCTTCTGCTGCTATATTAAGTTGTTTTTTGTGTTCCCGGAGCTTTCCACTGAGAGATTTTTATTGAAACAGGTAATGGCTGAAGACCAGGCGTTTTTGTTTGAAGGCCTCGGCGATCCTGTTGCGATGCCGCACAATGGCGTCTATTACACATCTTTTGAAGACACCGCCAGGCAGCTGGAGTGGTACAATACAAACTACGAAGCAGGTACAGGCATTGCGTGGAAGATTGCCGACAAGCAAACGAGTGAAAGCATAGGAGTAATATCAGTTTACTACTTTAAGCCGGAACATAAAAAAGCAGAAATCGGCTTTTGGCTGCTGCCGAAATTCTGGCGTCAGGGAATTGCGTCGGAAGTAATAAAGCCAGTGATTGAATACTGGCAGAACACAAAGGGTGTTCACAGGATTGAAGCTTTTGTAGAAGAAGAAAATGCAGGCAGCATTAATGTTCTGCGGAAGGCAGGATTTCAGTACGAAGGCACTATGCGTGAATGCGAGATCAAGTTTGGCAGGTTCATTTCTTTACACATTTATAGCTTACTTTCGAAGTAATTGTACAACGCTCACCCGCATGAGAATTGCCATCATAAACGGCCCCAAC
>DASQNW010000032.1:0-4211 GCA_035644775.1 Chitinophagaceae bacterium
GGAAATGTTTTGCCCATTACAACATTGAATTTTACAAACCTTTTATTAGATGAATCTTTCTTGATTTCTAAAATCCGATTAACCGATTGCGGGGAAGCAGCTGCTGGATCTTTTGCAATGTGCGGATCTCCTTTGAAATAAATTTGTGTGATCAGATCCTGATGGTTACTGCTGGAAATTCTCATGTGTATATGTGCCGGTCTCCATCCATCACCATCTTTATATGGTACCGGTACTATAGTTTTAAATGCATATTTACCATCCTTGCCGGTTTTTACTGCCCCGCGAAATAAATAATCATCAGAGGTATTATCATAATTTTTATGTTCATCGCATTGCCAGGTTTCAATCAATACATTAGGCAATGGGGTTTTGCCATCCTTTTGAAAAACAGTTCCACTTAAGAACAAATGCTCAGCCTTTGATGCTGGAGGAATAAGGTTGCTCCGCATTGGTGATCCAGGACGATAAAATGGTCCAAGAATATCCGAGGTAGTAATATTATCGCCTTCGAATCTTTTACCATTCCAATGAATGGAACCAAATGCTGCAATACTAAAAGCTGTCAATGTGGTGTCCTTAATAAAGGTTCTGCGTTTCATGATTTATAGTATTATCGCAGAATTCTGATTCGGAAATACGTTTCCATCGAAAGTTATATTTTAAAAAGGCAGTTTCATTCCTGTATAGCATCTGCCACTTGCTTGGTATCTGTGTACTGCTGGAATTTTATCACTTTACCATCTTTTAAAGTCCACACGTGTGCAAACTGTGCATTTATTGTAGCGCCGTTCTTCTTGTATTTAGATTGATAACGACCAGTAGCCAGCACCATATTGTTATCCATATTATGGAATTGCAGACCAGTAAGTTTCCAGTACTCCCACTCGCCGCCTAGTTTTGCAAATACACCTTTTACTACGGCATCCGGACCTACAAAAGGTTTGCCTTCCCAGTAGGGAAAGCCTTCTGCTTCACTCCATTCCACATTAGCAGACATGGCGGCCAACACTCCAGGAACATTGCCTTTTCCGAAATCATTATACATCGTTTGGATAATGGCAACACTATTTTGCTTTCCAGGGGCCTGGGCTAAGATGGATATTGGAGCAGCAATCAAAACAATGAGAGAAAAAAAAATTGTGTTTATTAAATTTTTCATTTTGCAGTTTTTATTGTTGTTGTTAGAAGTGGACGATTTTTAATACTGACATACCATTTATATCATTGCTATAAAGAACGTGATTTAACAATTAAAGGAACAGGTGCTACATCGACATCATTTCAGTGCATCTCATATATCTTCCTGAACAATCATGCCTTTCTGAATGCACACATCTTTTGATAACTCAGGTTTCGCCAAAGCCATTCTATCGGTCCAAACTATTCCAGCCACAATTACGTAGCAATGAAAGTGTCACCATAATGATATTTCATTACAAAAAAGCGGAGCGTAGCAAAAGTGTGAGTACTAAGAAATATAGACGTGTTTGTACCGATATCCAACATATTATTGATACTCTTCTACTCCACTTTTTTTAATAAAAAGTAAACAAATAGAATACGATCGACCTCCAAATGATCTCGTTCTAGTGCCAACTTGCAGAAGATCGTCTAGTCTACGCGTTTCAACCGACGGTAAAGCTCTGTTTGCCGAATCTTTTTCATCAGCACACTCGCTCTTTTGTCAGATTCTAAATACATCTCGTCATCATGAATTTTCTTGTAGGCTTCAGCATTAGGCCAAACACCCTCAAAGAAGTAGCGGTATTTTTCTGAACTATCACCCTGCACTTTGTAGAGAAAATAACCTGCGTCTCTATAGCCTAAGCGTTTGATGCTGGTATTCATCTGCTTAAGTACTGCCGATAGTTCTGCTTCCGTTACACCTTCCGGCATATCAAAAAGATGAATGCTCTTCAGCTGACCCGTTGATGACTTTTGTGCTTGCACCTGTACCGATATTCCGAAGCCAAAGAATAAGCAGAATACTACAGCTGAAAGAAATTTCTTTTTCATATTTTTCTAATGCCTACTCTTTTCGGTTTTCGGCTTACCCCGTTTTTTATGTTCGTTCACTACCTGGTTCGCACGTAAAATTTATGAACCAGCGGCTACTTCAACAATGCAGCATTGTAATAGGCTATCTCTCTAATAATTTTTCCTTCCTTATTAAAATCATGCTCGAAATGAATGGGAAAGGAAATTTCCTTTTTGTCCGATTTCCGAACTAGGTGCCAGCGCCACCAGGAGTACACGATATCGCTGTTGTTCAATTCGTAGTGCATATAATCCGGGTAACCTATTTGTTCAAGCCCGACAATGTCGAAAGCATCTAAAATCTTTTTATCCTGTGCCTTTGTTTCATCCAAAGAAGCTGAATTGTTATTCGTACTATTTATATCAAAAAATCGTGCTTTGGCGTCGTAATACCCATAGCTTTTTTCGAAGTCTTTGTTTTCGAAGGCATGCAGCATATTGCGCACCTTATTAATGTATTCATGATGGTTGTAGATCGTGCCGTTTTTCCTTTCAGTGAGGCTGGCATTGATCTCATCATACACAGATGGATTGTCGTAGATGAATAGCTTTTTAATTTTATTATTTTTATCTACAGAAATCAAACGGTGGAGAAACATGTCCACCTTCACACCTGTTTGTTTATTTACCCCTTTAAGATCGTCCCAGGTTTGCACCCACACCACGTCTTTTTCATTGGGGTCCTTATATTCCAGTGCGTCAGGATACGTGCCCTTGGATGTTTTTAGAGAAAAGTAATCTATGCCTTCCCGCCACGCTTTCATTCGTTTTAGGAAAGCTGATTTATTCAGTCCCTTTTCAAATGCGCTTCCACCGGAAGCATTGTAGGCAACAAAATCATCAGCCAGAAAGCTTCCGATGTTGTTAGTATCAGCTGTACTTATCGCCCTATTGTAAGCTTCCACTACTGCCAGGGCGGGATGTTCTCTGTAAATAGTGCCATTTTCTTTTTTTTGACTTAGAGCAATTACGGGTATAGCAATTAAAAAACTAAAAAGTAATTTTTTCATTTATTGTTTGGTAGTTTATAGTGCTATGCCTGCACTTTAGAATTACAATTTCTGAGATCATTTTATTTTCTTGTTTCCATGTCAGTGATCAAAGCGTAGCCATGTCTATAACAAATCGATACTTTACATCGCTTCTTTCCATGCGTTCGTACGCTTCATTTATATCTTTCATAGAGATGACTTCCACGTCTGCCGCAATATTGTTTATGGCACAGTAATCCAGCATTTCCTGAGTTTGGGCGATGCCGCCTATCAATGAACCGGCCAATGATCTTCGCTGAAACACAAGATTGAATGCGGGAATATGTGCCGGTTCAGGAGGAATGCCTACGCAGACCATTACACCACTGGTACGCAGAAGCGGCAAGTACGCATTATAGTCGTGGGAAGCAGAAACGGTATCTATTATGAAATCGAAGTAGCCTGCGTTAGCTTTTAGTTGTTCTTCATTGGTACTAGCTACAAATCGATGCGCACCTAACGCAGTGGCATCAGCCTGCTTGTGTTCAGATGTGCTAAACACTGTTACTTCGGTACCAAATGATACACCAAACTTAACGGCCATGTGGCCAAGACCACCCAATCCTACTACGCCCACCCGTTGTCCTGCTTTCACATTCCAGTGCCGCATTGGTGAATAAGTGGTGATGCCTGCACATAATAACGGCGCTACTCTTTCCAGGGGCATGGTATCGTTGATCCTCAATACGTAATTTTCGTCGCACACAATTTGTTTTGAGTAACCTCCATAGGTAATAGAACCGTCTTTGTCCATTCCGCTATAGGTGCTGATCCAACCATTGGTGCAATACTGTTCTTCACCTTCTTTGCAATTATCGCAGGTGCGGCACGAATTTACCAGGCAGCCTATTCCCACCAGATCACCTACTTTGTATTTAGTGACATGAGATCCTACCTTCATCACACGCCCCACTATCTCATGACCAGGTACCAGGGGATATATTGACATACCCCAATCGTTGCGAACGAAATGCAGGTCGCTATGGCATACACCGCAATACATAATCTCGGCCATTACATCATGCGGGCCAGTGTTGCGTCTTTCAATATCGAAAGGTTGCAATGGTTGGGCTACATCCATTGCAGCATAGCTTTTAGTGGAATGTGTACCTGTAGTGTGTTGCTTGACAGGAACTTCGA
>DASQNW010000033.1:0-3444 GCA_035644775.1 Chitinophagaceae bacterium
TCCGTATCTTTTCTCTATTCGCGTTTTCGGTAAACCCGCCTGCCTGACCCAATGCCTGCAAGATGTTCACCTTTGGCTCGGGCGCTATAAAAGATCCCTGGCCGGCAACTTCTCCAAGCACAGTAAAAGTAAAGTTCAAGAGTTTCAACCGCACCGTAGGTGTCTTTAAAAAATCAGATGCTGTTCTTTTAATTTTTTCTTCTGCTTCCCTGATCGTTAGTCCACCAACTTCTACCAATCCTATCACAGGAAGTTCCAGTTGGCCTTTATTATCTACCACCAGTTCCATTTCCGGCTCTTTAATAAAGTTGACGCGTTCATCAGTAAGGCTCACCAGGTTCAGCATCACCCGGTCCGCAGGCCTGAGCTTGTAGGTAGACTCCTGCATTTTCAAGCTTTTCACCACCTCTTGCACTCGTGCATTGTCAGCTCTTTTATCCTGAAGAAGTATCATTTTGTGAGGAGAAGCACAGGAGGCGAGAGTCACAACAATGTACATGCAAGCAATAAATGGGGTACGTAATTTCATGAGCACCAAGGTATAAACGTTATTTAGAAACTTCTGCATGGTTCGAGGTTTATTTTTATCAATATACTCCTGTTTCAACTTTCGTGTCTCGACGACTCACCTGATAATCAATAAGTGACTTTTCGGAAGTTACGAGCTTTAGCCAAAATTTCTTTAGTACAAGAGAGCTAAACCATGCATTCCCACGTTTCAGTAACCACAGGCTGCCGAAAAACATACTTCCGTTTATCGCCACCAGCCAGCCATTGCCCAAATACTGTGCAAAAAAAGAAAAGACGATGAAGAAAAGACTTGCTGCAACTAAAATCAGTGTCGTTTTCTGATGAGAATAGCCTTTGTCTAATAAAATATGATGTACGTGACTACGATCCGCGCCAAATGGAGATTTTCCGCTTAACAGTCGTACACTGAAAACCCGCAGTGTGTCGAGCAGTGGGATAATTAGTATGCCTATGGCTACAGCTGGGGGAGCAAGAATCTGAACGGATTTGCTAAGCGGCGCTGCATTAATAAATTTTATAATTAGTAAAGAACACACCAGCCCTATGAGCATTGAACCTGAATCACCCATAAATATCTTAGCAGGCGGGAAATTGAAAAAAAGGAATGCAGAAACGCTTCCCGCCAAAGAAAAGGCGACAGTGGCAAGCGGGATATGTCCTACAGATAGAAAGAAGCCACCAAGAACCAAAGATGCTATTAACCCAATGCTTGCAGCCAAACCGTCAACACCGTCAATCAGGTTGAAAGCATTGATGATCAGCATCATTGTGAAATAAGTAAGCAGTTGCGCGGCGAGCGTTGGCAGCTGGTAAACTCCAAAGAAGCCAAACATGTTGTTTATCTCCAAACCTGCCATATGAACAACGAAGAAGCAGGCGATGAGCTGTCCCATCAGTTTTTTTAAGGGTGAAAGAGAAAGCATATCGTCTTTTACGCCTACGAAAAGTATAACGAGTGCAGCTGCAACAAAGTACTGAAACTCAATAGCTTTCGAAAAGTTTGTGCTTAATAAGAGGGCTAATGCGAAACCAGCAAAAATGCCAAGTCCGCCTAATGATGCAATGTTGCCCGAATGAAGTTTTCGTGGGCAGGGTGCATCAAACAGATTCTTCTTATCCGCGATGGAAATGATAGCTGGTATGCTAAAGTATGTGACGCCGAACGCCACAAAAATGGGTAACAGAAGCTCGGACATATGAGCGATTTAGTTTAAGAATGGTACGGAAAACGGAAGGGTAATTACAAGCTTAAAATTTGTAATGTACCTGAGGTATTCTGATATTTGGAATTTTGATCCCAGGCTCTTTTACCGCAAACTGGAAGATCTTTCTTAACGGTTTCATATAAAGAGTAAAGAAATAAGGCTGTAAGCCATTAAGCCTCCAGGCCATACGATCTTCTTTATTGGCAGTCCAGCGCTTTTTCAAAGACCCGTTACTGATGCCGCCAGCCCGCATTTTTACCATTACATGCGGTAAATAGTTGGCGTTGTAACCATGTTTATACAATATCCGCAACATTAACTCGTAGTCTGCTGCAGTTTTTAAGCTAATATTGAAAAGTCCCACTGTATCATATACCTCCTTTCGAACGAAGAAAGTTGGGTGTGGAGGCATCCATCCATAATGAAAACTTGACTTCGCGAAATTTCCGGATTTCCAGACACGCACCACCTTATCGGTATTGTGGGGATGCACATAGTGAAGATCTCCATATAAGGTATCCACATCGCCGCTCGAAAACTCTTCAGCCACTTTCATTAACACATCTTCGTCGGCGTACATATCGTCGGAATTGAGAATGCCAATGATATCGCCTGTCGCAAGCTTCAGACCCTTGTTCATGGCATCATAAATACCAGCGTCTTTCTCTGAGATACATTTAGATACGTGCGGGAAAGACTTCACTATTGCGAGAGTATTGTCAGTGGAATACCCATCAACAACAATGTGTTCAATGTTGGGATATGTCTGAGATCGAACGCTCTTTAATGTATCAGCAATTGTTGCCGAACTATTATAAGTGACGGTAATGATGGAGATCTTAGGAGTGGGATTTATTTTCTTGGGTACCGCTCTAACGTGTGCTTTCTTATACACACCAAAGTTTTCATTTACAGGTAATACAAATTCAGACGGTTTCATGGTATCATGTTAAAGTTTACTCGAATTACTCTTTAGTAATTCTGATAGGGTTAGGTAAATGAGGATACGAACCTTCTGAGTTGTTTAACGAGGATTGGATGACCTTACTTCAGCAAACGGTGTACCGAAGCATCGAAATTTCATTGGCAGCTATTGGAATGAATACTTGGAGAAAGTTTAATCAAGTATTGCAAAATTTTCGACGAAGGGATATTGAAGAAGTGCGGTTTTTCGACTAAAGACTGATCTAATTCGTCGAGGAGATGTAAACGTACGAATTTTTACGAAATCATGCAAGCTAAGACAAGAGATTTCGTTAAAAAATTTTAACAACTTTAATGTTCTACCATTCAGCAGCTACGATCAGAACTGTAGAATTAAAGCAACAAACTAAATTTTACCCATTGATTTCGGCAAAAGACTACATATTCAATTTAATCTAATAAGTAACTGCCTTCAATTCAGGTTCTGCTTTAGTCAATTCATCTGTTGTTTTTCCCATTCCATGCCAGAGCCCCAATATAATAATGAAAAGAGGTTTAATTTGTAGTAAGTCATGCCTGCAGCTAAATTTCAGATCCCGCAATATACCAGCAAAGATCTAGGTATAATGGTAGCTACTATGCTGCCACTTTCCGTGCTCTTTAGCATCTTCCTGTTTGGCAATCACTATTTCGCCGACTTAACTGTTTTCCTGGTGGCAACCGTCACTTTGTTTTTTATAACTGGAGTAGCATTTTTCGCGTATGGCTATGTGGCAATCATCCT
>DASQNW010000034.1:0-4366 GCA_035644775.1 Chitinophagaceae bacterium
AGCACTGCCGCCTCTATTTTCGATAGAAATGGCAAAAACGTCTGCCTTGTCGAAGTTTTTCATTTTCTGCACAACCCGCTTTACATCTGTGATCAAACCGGCGTCGACGGGTTTTCCCTCGATAATAGCCCACAACTGGTATTGCTTTCCAGTTGGGAGCGCTGGTAGTGAATGGTCGGCCACAAATACTTCGCTTGTGTTTCTGTTCCAAAACACCTGTGCAAGACCCTGCGGTCTACCCGGAATGCTGGTCAGGTTAATCTTTCTAAATTCAGGACTTTGCATTACTTCAATGGTCTGACCATAGTGCTGCATCTGTTGCTGCTGCAATGCAAGGTTTTGGTTTAATGAGTCGGTTCTGCGTTGAAGGCTGCTTACTGCATTTGCTCTTTCGCGGCTTTGGTTTGCATAATGTACCAAAAAGCCCAAAGCCATTATCAATGCCACGACAGAGGCTGCAAGTAAAAGAGTGTATCGCCGGTTGGTGGAGGTGCCGATGACTGGCGGCTCCTTTTCATTTTCCTCCGCTTCCACTTTGTGGGACACATACATGTGTTTGGAGGAGGTGTCAGGCTTTTCTTCAAGGTCCTCAGCCGACTTCAATTCCGCTAACTGGTTCATCAGGTTAGTCTTGAGGGCGGGCGGCGGCGTAGCAGTTGTGCTACCTGCAAGACCCTCTAAGGTTTCGCTGATGCGGTCAAGTTCTGCACGGATCTCGGGAAAAAGCAACGCAAGCTGCTCAACTTTGTAAGCCTCGTCTTCCGGCAGCATGCCTAAGACATACAGCTCAAGATCTCCTGATAATATGATGCAACTTAAATCCACTATACTCTTGGTTCAACGATTTTTCTTAATTGAATAATGGTTGCCCGCAACCTGGTTTTTACTGTGCCCAACGGGATGTTCAACATTTTTGCTATTTCATCTTGTGTGTAGCCCTGAAAATAAGCAAGCTCCAGTAATCTCCTGTTGTCTTCAGGCAAATTGTTCAATGTTTTCTTTAATCCGATGTCATCGATCTTAGCCTCTGTGCCTTGTTTGCTACTATATACGTTTTCAGACAGTTCAGTAGTTTTACCTCTGTTATTAAATTCTTTCGAACGCGTCTTATCAATTGCCTGATTTCGTGCAATATTCAACATCCAGGTATACAAGCGTCCTTTATTTAGGTCGTAAGATTTGATGTTCTGCCAGATTTTTAGGAACACCTCCTGCAAAACATCTTCTGCAAGCTCCTGTTGAGGCACTATTTGTACGACAATTGTGAACAGAGCTTTCGAATAGCGGTCATACAAATAGCTGTAAGCCTGCTCATCACGAGACTGCAATGCCTGGAGTAACTCAGCTTCGGTGTATGTAGTTGGACGTAACAATTAATCAGGAGTAATTTATTCTTCTTTTTTCAGCGAAAACAAACTGTCGACAAATTCGTGTTTATCAAAAACCAGTAAATCGTCCATTTTCTCACCCACACCAATAAATTTTACCGGTATCTTGAACTGATTTGCAATTGCAAGAACCACACCGCCCTTTGCTGTGCCATCAAGTTTGGTAATTGCCAGCGCCGTTACGTCCGTGGCAGCCGTGAACTGCTTCGCCTGCTCCAGCGCATTCTGGCCGGTAGAGCCGTCAAGCACCAATAACACTTCGTGCGGAGCATCAGGGATGACTTTTTGTATTACACGCCGAATCTTACTTAGTTCGTCCATCAAATGCAGCTTATTATGAAGCCGACCAGCGGTGTCAATCAACACCACCTCGCTGTTTCTTGAGACTGCACTCTGGGCAGTGTCGAAAGCTACAGCAGCGGGATCGGACCCCATTGTCTGCTTTATTATGGGTACATCCACTCTTTCGCTCCAAATGGTAAGCTGCTCTACTGCCGCAGCTCTAAAAGTGTCTGCGGCTCCTAATAACACTGACTTCCCAGCTTTTTTGAAATTGTAGGCGAGCTTGCCTATGGTTGTTGTTTTGCCTACACCATTTACCCCAACGACCAAAATAATGTAAGGTTTGGAAGGCAAGTCTGAATCAAAAGAATAGTTATTAGCAGTGGGTGCATCCACAAGGGTGGCTTCAATCTCCTGCTGAAGCAAAGTATTGAGGTCGCTGGTATTCAGATACTTATCTTTTGCTACACGATCTTCAATCCGCTTAATAATAGCTACAGTAGTTTCAATGCCTACATCGGCGGTTACGAGTGCCTCCTCAAGATCATCCAGCACTTCTTCATCTACTACGCTCTTTCCTGCTATTGCTTTTGTAACCTTGGAAAAGAAGTTGTCTTTAGTTTTTTGTAAACCTTCATCAAGGCTTTGCTTTTCTTTTTTACCGAAAATCTTATCGAAAAATCCCATCCTTACGATTTAAGTTATGGCTGTATGATGAGTAGCCGGTCTGCAATTTACACGATGAGTGCTGTATTTGCGGAGTGGCTGCCTTGCGTAAAATAAAACTGCCCCCATGTGCAGGAGGCAGTTATTAGAAAAATTATCAACCTTCAACATTATTTCTGAGCCAGAAAATCCTTCACCTTGTCCTTATGCACAATGCTTTCTTTGAATGTATAAGCACCAGTTTTTGGGCTGCGTACAGCCTTAATTACCTTACTCCAGTTTTTTGCTTCCGCAGCAGCTTTCTGATCTTTGGTTTTGATCGCGGTTTTTGCAGCTTTTGCCATGATGATTTGTATTTACTGGTTAACTGCCGCCAACCAGATTAGCTAATTTATTTAATTTCTTTATGAACAGTCACTTTCTTGAGATTAGGATTGAACTTCTTCAGCTCTAATCTTTCAGGATTGTTCTTTTTATTTTTTTCAGAAATGTACCGGCTGGTACCAGGCACGTTTGTATTCTTTTGCTCTGTGCACTCTAGTATAACCTGTACCCTGTTTCCCTTTTTTGCCATTGTTAGAAAATTTGATAGTGATGATCTGTAAAGCCGCAGGTTAAATATGCTGGCCTTGCGCTCTAAGCTCTTTTACAACGTTATACAAGCCTTTTTTGTTGATCGTGCGAATGCCATCAGTTGACAGCTTAAGCGTGATCCACTTATTCTCTTCAGCTAAAAAAAACTTTTTCGTTTGTAGATTAGGCAGAAACCGGCGTTTGGTCTTTATGTTTGAGTGAGAAACATAATTCCCTCCAATCGGGGTTTTGCCTGTAACCTGACATACTCGTGCCATGACTGGTAAAATTTGGACGGCGAAGGTAAGAAGATTTTTATTGCCTTAGACACCTCTGCGGAAGAATTTTGAGAGACGTCTTCATAATTAGCAATTAATTTGATTGGGTATACCGTTGATGGACAGGATTTCTTCTATTTTAATGGATAAGCCAGATGTTGTAGTCACCGTTTCCGTGCTATCATTGCTGTCTAACCTGATGATCTTTTCTCTAATTAGGGCTATACCACCATTTTGAGCGCGAAAGCGAATAATGGCCTCAGCACCCAAATCAATCACCGCCTCCAGTTCTTCTTTAAACTTGTCCATGCAGATTTTCAATCAAAACTACACTGATTTAGGTTGCGCCATCCACACCGGGCACCGTCATTGTCTTTTGCAGGTACACCATTTTGATTTAGTTTCGCAGCGTTTTACTCCTGCTTTATAGGAGTTGATACATAGACAGAATTTCAACACAATCTCCTTCGATATTCCTCTGGAATGAAAGGATCTAAAACTTAAACCATGGCATACGATGTAGTTGTTATAGGCACTGGACCCGGCGGATATGTGGCTGCCATCAGAGCCTCTCAGCTCGGATTTAAAACTGCTGTAATCGAAAAAGAAAGTTTGGGTGGAATTTGCTTAAACTGGGGTTGTATTCCTACTAAAGCTTTATTGAAAAGTGCACAGGTGTTCGAATACATCAAGCATGCCAGCGACTATGGAATTGAGGCCTCTGGTAAACAGAACTTTGATGCCGTAATAAAACGCAGTCGTAGTGTTGCTGACAAGATGAGCAAGGGTGTGCAGTTTCTAATGAAAAAGAACAAAATAGATGTGGTAAATGGATTTGGAAAAATTACAGCGAAAGGAAAAGTAGAAGTAACAGCTGCAGACGGAAGTAAACAAACAATAGAAGCAAAGCATATCATCATAGCTACAGGAGCTCGTAGCCGGCAGCTACCTTCTATGCCCATAGATGGCAAAAAGATCATCGGTTATCGGGAAGCCATGGTGCTGCCACAGCAGCCGAAAAGCATGATCATTGTAGGAAGCGGAGCTATAGGAGTAGAATTCGGATATTTCTACAACAGCATGGGCACCAAAGTTACGATCGTTGAGTTTCTGCCAAGGGTAGTTCCCGTGGAGGATGAAGACGTATCTAAAGAACTTGAAAAAAATCTGAAGAAGCAA
>DASQNW010000035.1:0-5065 GCA_035644775.1 Chitinophagaceae bacterium
CCCGTGCACCAGCGACCTGAAATAGACAGGTGGATCCTTTCTTCACTGCATAGCCTTATAAAGAAGGTGAGATCTGCTTTTGATGAGTATGAACCTACCGCAGCGGGGAGGTTGATCGAAGATTTTGTTGATGAGCACCTAAGCAACTGGTATGTGCGGCTTTGCCGCCGTCGATTCTGGAAAGGGGAATACGAGGTAGACAAGATCTGCGCCTATCAAACCTTGTACGAGTGCCTCGAAACAGTGTGCTTACTTATGTCACCAGTATCGCCGTTTTTTAGCGATGAAATATTTACGAATCTAAATGCTGTCACCGGTTTACACCAAAAACCTTCCATCCACCAGGCCGATTTTCCCAGAGCTGATGAAAGCGTGATTGATGTTTTGTTGGAAGAAAGAATGCAACTGGCACAGGACGCCTCCTCTCTAATATTGTCGTTAAGAAAGAAGGCTAATCTTAAAGTGCGTCAGCCGCTACAGAAGGTGCTTGTTCCCGTACTTAATGCAGGCATGCAGGAGCAGCTGACAAAAGTGGAGGATTTGATTCTGAATGAAGTGAACGTAAAAGAAATTCAGTACCTGATGGATACAGAAGGTTTCATTAAGAAAAAAATTAAACCTAACTTTCAGGCTTTAGGGAAAAAGCTGGGTCCAAAGATGAAAGCGGTTACCGCCGCTTTGTCAGGGTTAAGTCAGAAGGAAATTGCGAATTTTGAAGCCGAAGGGCATTTTTCATTGAAAATAGATGCGGAAACTGTCGAGATTACCAGGGATGAGGTGGAAGTTTTAAGTGAAGATATACCTGGATGGACGGTAGCGAGCAAAGGCAGCTTAACAGTAGCTTTGGACATTAACATTACCCCTGAACTGATTCAGGAAGGCGACGCCAGGGAGTTTGTAAATCGCATTCAAAAGATCAGGAAAGACAGCGGTTTTGAGCTCACGGACAGAATAGAAGTTAAAGTAGCTGCCAAAAATGGTATAGGGGAGTCGCTGGCGAAGTTTAATAATTATATTTGCGCCGAAATTCTTGCTGATAAGCTTGAACTCGCATCTGATATTAGCGATGGCACTGAAATAGAAGTGAACGACAATACATTAAAAGTCATCGTATCAAAAAGGGGGTAAATTTTATATGGCTACAAAAAAAGCAGCACCAAAAAAAGCGGCGAAAGCTGCAAAACCTGTAAAGCCGGCGAAAAAAGCTGCTCAGCAGAAGTCTGCAAGAACCGCAAAACCAGCGGCAAAAATTCCTTCGAAAAAAGATGCTCCAGTTGGCAAAAAATCAGCTGCGAAAAAGCCAGCCATAAAAAAAGCTGCCCCAGTGGCCAAAAAGAGCGCTAAAGCTACTCAGCCGCTTTCCAAGAAATCTGTAGCGCCGGTGGTAAAAAAGACGGTGCCTCAATTATCGAAAACTGCTACTGCAAAGAAAGCTCCATCTAAAGGCTTAGAAACAGTAAAAAAACCATCTATAGCAGCCCCTTCTCCCCAGCAGGTAAAGCCTGCAATTAAACCACTGCAGAAGCCAGCAGCGCCAAAACAGTCTAAGCCAGTCGTAATACCTAAGACTTCAACAACAAAGTCGGTAAAATACGAGCCGGAATTCACCCGATCAGTTTTAGATAAAAACAATAATATAAACCAGGAACACGGACCGAGTATGAGGTATTCAGATGTAGAGTTGCAAGAGTTTAGAGACCTGATTTTAAAGAAATTAGATACAGCGAAGAAGGAATTGGCATACCTGCAGGGTTTAATCACCCGAAAAGATGAGAGCGGTGATTTGGATGAAGGCCGCTATATGACCATGGAAGATGGAAGCATGAGCATGGAGCGTGAGCAGTTAAGCCAAATGGCAAGCAGGCAAATACAGTTTATTGATCATCTGGAAAAAGCAATGATGCGAATAGAGAACAAGACCTATGGCATCTGTCGAGTTACGGGTAAGTTGATTGATAAAGCCCGCCTTCGTGCTGTTCCTCATGCAACGCTCAGCATTGAGGCAAAACAAATGATGAATAAATAGAGTATCCCCTATAATTAGGACAGCTTGTATCTTAAAAGATGCAGGCTTTTTTTTTATCGGTGAAAGGCAAACTATGTATTTTTAGTAACGTACACCCACTTTGTTCTCAGAAAACAAGGAAGTTGAATGACGATCAGCTTTAGCTATAACAAAGGACAGGTTCTGCAAGCCTTACGATACCATTTTATCTCACGAGCAGAGATCCGTATAATGATCATCGTGGTTAATGCTTTTGCCCTGCTTTCGGCAACATTGTACTACTTCAAAAAAGTTACTCCCCTTGCCATGCTGGTTGGCTCTACGCTTTGGTTCGTGCTGATGATAACTTTTTGGTTTTTGCTCCCCGGAGTAGTCTATCGCCGCGCATCCACGTTCAAGGATCATTTTACCATGAATTTTGAACACGATTTCTTCTCTATTGGTAATGAGCGGGGCTCTCGCCGTTGGCCATGGGAATCGCTAAAGAACTTCGTGGAAAGCCCCCACTTTTTTCATTTGTATTTTGACAGCCGCTCGTTTTTCTTAGTACCCAAAACTAGTTTCGCTTCCACAGATGAAGTCTACGAAATGCGACAATTGCTCAAAAGCAAAGTAGGGGCGGTTACCAGCACCAGCTGAGTATGAAATTATTACCTCTTAAAGCTCTTTTTCCATGAGATAATGAGGAATGGTAACTTCTTCAAATTCGTTACCTGCTATCTTATATCCCATCTTCCCGTAAAAGCCGGCGGCATGTTTGCGTGCATGCATGCATATCTTTTTATATCCTCTATCCCGCGCAAGGTTCTCTGCAAACTGCATCAGAGCCCTACCTACACCTTTGCCCTGCAAGGCATTTACTACTGCCATTTGTCGCAATCGCACTGATTTAGCGTCTTCCTCCACCAGCATACAACAACCCAGCATCTTACCATCATCAAAAGCACCGATCAGCAAATCATCTTTCTCCCTATCAAGTTCTTCCTGAGAAAAGCTAAGTCCCAATGGCTTTCGTAACACTTCCTCGCGCAACTTCACCATTTGATCGTAGTCGGCCGATCCATGATCAATAATCTTCAATGGCATCTTGCAAAATAAGGTTTGGTTCAATTTACAAATATTGCAGTAGCCGTCCAATTCACGGAAAAATGAGCTGCAGCAACAATTTTCGGCAATTTATTGGCAAATGTTAGTTAATGCAAAATCTTATATTTTTGCACCACTATAACCAAACTTTTACATCATGTCAGACATTGCAGCAAGAGTAAAAAAGATCATTGTAGACAAATTGGGAGTTGACGAGGCAGAAGTAACCAACGAAGCATCTTTTACTAATGATTTAGGGGCAGATTCTCTCGATACAGTTGAACTGATCATGGAATTTGAAAAAGAATTCAATATTTCAATTCCAGACGAGCAAGCTGAAACCATTACTACTGTGGGACAGGCTGTAGCTTACCTCGAAGAGCATGCAAAATAAGACCGTCTGTTGACACATCATCAACGGAATAAATGACTTACCCGCCTTTGCTGTAAAATAGCGAAGGCGGTTTTATCTTACACAATTTATCCTGCACGGGATTTATGCAATTCAAACGGATCGTTGTAACAGGAATGGGAGCATTGACACCCTTGGGTAATTCCATTACCGAGTATTGGAACAACTTGAGGAATGGAGTTAGTGGCGCCGATTTCATCACGCAGTTCGATGCTTCAAAATTCAAGACGCGGTTTGCGTGTGAGATCAAGGGATTCGATCCGACAAATTTTATCGATAAAAAAGAAGCGAGGAAACTTGACCGGTTTACGCAAACAGCCGTCGTAGCGAGCGACCAGGCTGTTGCGGACGCACATATCTCTGATGAAACCGTGAACCCGGATAGAGTAGGTGTGGTTTTCGCCAGCGGCATTGGAGGGCTCATCACCTTTCAGGAAGAGGTGATCAATTTCGCCAAAGGAGATGGGACGCCGAGGTTTAATCCATTCTTCATCCCCAAAATGATACTTGACATTGCTGCAGGTCACATATCGATGCGCCATGGATTTCGCGGGCCAAACTTTGCCGTGGTGAGCGCCTGCGCATCTTCTACAAACGCTATGATGGAGGCGTTTAACTTAATTCGCCTTGGAAAAGCAGACATTATTATTACGGGTGGGTCGGAGAGTGTAATCAGCGAAGCAGGCGTAGGAGGTTTCAACGCCATGAAGGCAATGAGCGAACGCAACGATGATCCAAAAACTGCATCTCGCCCGTACGACAAAGACCGTGATGGCTTTGTGATGGGAGAGGCTGCGGGTGTACTGGTATTTGAAGAACTGGAGCATGCTCTACGCCGTGGTGCTAAAATATATTGCGAAGTAGCGGGTGCCGGTGCTACCGCTGATGCGCACCATATTACTGCTCCTCATCCAGAAGGTCTGGGTGCAAAAAACGTGATGATCAGCGCTCTGGAAGACGCAGGTTTGCAACCATCCGATATTGACTACGTAAATACCCACGGCACCTCCACCCCATTGGGTGACATTGCAGAAATAAAAGCAATTATGGACGTGTTTGCTGACCACGCTTACGATATAAATATCAGTTCTACAAAATCTATGACAGGTAACTGCCTGGGTGCAGCTGGTGTAATAGAGGCGATGGCATGTATACTGAGCGTGCAAAACGATATTGTTCCGCCCACCATTAACCATTTTTCCGACGATCCAGACCTTGACTCAAGATTGAACTTCACCTTTGGTGTAGCGCAACACCGCACGGTTAGAGCAGCATTGAGCAACACCTTCGGCTTTGGTGGTCACAACGCCTGCGTTATAGTAAAAAAATACCTTGTCAATTGATCTATTCTTCTGCTGCTACTGAAAATATGATGTAAAAAGTTTAGCTTAGGTGCCCGTGAATTTTTGGAAATCACTTTATAAAAAACATTCCAATTCTTCTTTTAAAAAGCAGCTCAAAGCTGTGCTAGGCTATTCGCCAGGTGATGTTTTTTTGTATAAAACCGCACTCACGCACCGGTCGGTAAAAGAAACCAGCGATGAAAATAATGAGCGGCTGGA
>DASQNW010000036.1:0-4849 GCA_035644775.1 Chitinophagaceae bacterium
CAAGTTTCACACCTCGTGGGGCGACTTTCATTCTTTGAAGAACGAGGCGGCACTCGAGTACGAAACATCGATGATGATCGCCATGAATGCTAAATGTTCTATTGGTGATCAGCTGCACCCAAAGGGCCGGTTAGATAAAGCTACCTACGATCTGATAGGTAAGGCATACAAGAAAGTTGCAGAAAAAGAGCCCTGGTGCGAAGGTGCAACAGCAGTTAAGGAAATTGGTGTGCTCACAACAGAGGAATACCAAATGCCAGGAATGGGCGGACGTACTCCCGAAGCAATGATGGGCGTAGTGCGTATTCTGCAGGAAGGTGCACATCAGTTCGATGTATTGGACAGTGAAAGCAATTTTCAACCCTACAAGGTGATCGTGCTTCCTGATGTGATTCCTGTAAACGATAAATTAAAACAAAAGCTGCAAAATTTTGTAGCGAAAGGTGGCTCGTTACTGAGCTCGTTCAGGTCTGGTTTGGCTGCAGACGGAAAGGCATTTGCCTTGCCGGAGTTGGGTGTAACGTTGGTTGGTGAAGCACCATACAGCCCTGATTTTGTTGTTGCAAAAGGGGCGTTGGCAAAAAATTTGCCCGACACAGAGTTGGTTATGTATATGAAAGGTTTGGAGGTGAAGACAAACAAAGGTGCCGAGGTTTTAATGCAGACCAACACACCGTATTTCAATCGTGATTGGAAGAATTTTTCATCGCATCGGCATACTCCATCTTCTGGTAAAACAGGTTATCCGGGTGTAGTGAGAAACGGAAGAAGTATTTACTTTATGCACCCCATCTTTTCTCAATACAATAAAAACGCACCTAAATGGTGCAAGCAACTGGTGTTGAATGCGGTGAACCTATTGTTGCCTGAGCCATCAGTTAAGCACAACGGGCCTTCAGGGGTTATTGCCACACTAAACGAGCAGAGCGCAAAGAAGAGAAATATACTACACTTATTGTATTACACTCCTGAACGAAGAGGAACGGATTTCGACACAATAGAAGATATTCTTCCCTTGTTTAACATTTCAGTTTCGGTAAGAAAACGGGGCGCCATAAACTCCGTGTCTCTTGCACCACAGAACAAATCGATTCCCTTCAAGGAACAAAATGGCCGGATAGAATTTGTTCTTCCAGAATTAAACGGACATCAAATGGTTGTATTCAGCTAATTTAGTTTTTTTAGAAGCATCAACTAAAAACTTTTAGCTAAGAAAATGAAAGTCTATAAGACATCAACAGGCATCCTGATTGACCGTAACGGATCATTTTATTTGATACAGCACGACTGGGATAGTTTCGTCAACAGAAAAAACCTCCACCAAAAGATTTCGGATGAATTAAAACAGCTGAGTCCCGATCCTGCACATGAAAGCTTAACCCAAAGCAATTTGCAGCCTCCTGTCGGCGGGCAGGAGATTTGGGCTTCCGGTGTCACTTACCTGCGAAGCAAGGAAGCGAGGATGGAAGAAGCAAAAAATGCGGGTGGTGGTGATTTCTACGCGAAAGTATATGAAGCAGAACGTCCGGAACTCTTTTTCAAAGCTGCAGCATGGCGTGTAGTTGGTGATGGAGGTACTGTTCGAATAAGAAAAGATTCCAAATGGAACGTACCAGAACCGGAGCTTACCTTGTTTATGTGTTCTGAAGGAACTATTGAAGGATACACTGTTGGCAATGACATGAGCTCAAGAGACATAGAAGGAGAGAACCCATTATATCTGCCACAGGCGAAAGTATATGATGGCTCTGCATCCATAGGGCCCTGCCTGTATGTTCCCGGCAATGCAATTGATGCAGATACAAACATCAAACTTACCATCTCGCGTGGTGGTGCTGTTGCTTTCACCGGCGATGTATCAATCAACAGGATGAAAAGGAAGCACGATGAGCTCGCCCGTTATCTTTTTATGGAAATGTCTTTTCCCCAGGGCGCATACCTCATGACAGGAACAGGACTGGTGCCGCCCGATCATTTCAGCCTGAGTGCTGGCGATCAGGTGGAAATTGCAATTGACGGTATAGGAACGCTTCGCAATATTGTTGAATAATAAAATTTATTTTATGGTTGCTGAGCAACTACACATAGAAGGCAAACAGATTATCGGCTTCGAAACATCTGCTAAAGGTGCAGAACGATTCTATGGAATCAATCCTGCGAACGGATCGCAGCTGCCCGGAGAGTTTATCAATGCTACAGAAGAAGAAGTAAATGTAGCAGTTGAAAAAGCCAGTACTGCTTTTGGTATTTACCGGAAAAAAACTGGCAAAGAAAAGGCCGCGTTCCTCGAAGCTATAGCTGCTGAAATTGAAAGCACTGGTGATGCTCTCATTGACATCTGCATGCTTGAAACAGGCCTGCCGAAAGCAAGGTTGGTTGGGGAGAGAGGTAGAACTGTGGGGCAGCTAAGATTATTTGCTGCACTTTTAAAAGAAGGGGCGTGGGTAAATGCACGGATCGATACAGCTCTACCCGAGAGGCAGCCGCTGCCAAGGCCTGATCTGCGCCAGATACAAATTCCTTTAGGACCGGTTGTGGTTTTCGGTGCCTCTAATTTCCCGCTCGCCTTTTCAGTTGCAGGGGGTGATACTGCTTCGGCATTGGCCGCTGGTTGCCCCGTTATCATAAAGGCGCATCCGGCACACCCCGGCACTTCAGAGGTGGTAGCAAAAGCAATAAAAAGAGCTGCTGAAGCCTCAAATATGCCCGACGGCGTTTTCTCTTTGCTACAAACAAACGGGTTTGCTGTAGGGATGGCTCTTGTCAAGCACCCATTGGTAAAAGCTGTCGGATTTACAGGCTCCTTTGCCGGAGGTAAGGCATTGTTTGACGCAGCAGCGCAGCGGCCAGAGCCCATACCTGTTTTTGCCGAGATGGGAAGTATCAATCCGGTTTTTGTATTACCCGGTGCAATGGAGAAAAATAAAAACGGCATCGCAGAAAATTATTCAGCATCAGTGACGCTTGGTGTGGGACAGTTCTGCACGAATCCCGGTATTATGCTCATACAAAAAAATGAACAAGCGTCTGAGTTTATCGATTTGGTGAAAGATCAATTCTCAAAAGCTGTAGGTGGTGTAATGCTGAACGAAAGAATAAACAGCAGCTATAAAAAAGCTGTTGACCGTCACAAAACCGTCAAGGGAGTAGAAGTGCTTGCCGCAGCGAAAACTGAAGACGGCTTTGCTTTTGGAGAACCAATATTGTTTCGCACTAAGGCAGAAGTATTCTTATCTGAACATCAACTTTCCGAGGAGATATTTGGTCCTGCAAGCGTCATTGTAGAAGCCGATTCAAAAGAAAAGTTCCTGGAAGTCGCACGGCAACTTCACGGACACCTTACTGCTACTGTTCACGGCACAGAAGAAGATTTATTGGCATACGCCGATTTGCTTGAGATTCTTGAGCAGAAGGTGGGCAGAGTTGTGATCAATGGCTTTCCCACCGGTGTTGAAGTTTCTCATGCCATGGTTCACGGCGGACCTTTTCCCGCTACTTCAGATGGTCGTTCCACGTCGGTGGGCACCACCGCTATTTACCGCTTTACGAGGCCGGTTTGTTATCAAAATTATCCGCAACAATTGTTGCCTGATGAATTGAAGAATGAAAATCCGTTGCAGGTGTGGCGCCTGGTAAATGGAGAGTGGACTAATAGCGCCGTCTGACTACAACCTGCAGTTGTAACTTAATCTTGACGCTCAGAAGCGGGAAAATATAATGTTGGTTGGGAAGGTTTTTTAGTTAATTTAGTCTACTTCTATTTACACGCACTACCATCTGAAAAGGGCGTAACGCGTGTAAAACTGCCATAACAACTGCAATGATTATAGACAAAAAATATAATCAGTCGAGCGTAATACAACTGCTTGCCGAAGACAATGAATACGCCTTCCAAATTGTCTTTGATGCTCATAAGAACGAGATTTACAAAGTTGCATTGTTGTATTTAAAGTCTCCTATACTTGCTGAAGAAGTGGTGCAGGACACATTTCTTAAACTTTGGTTTCATAGAAAAAATCTTCAGGATATTAATTCACTGGAGGCGTGGCTGCATACCGTATGCAAGAACCTCGTTCTGAACTGTCTTAAAAAGCTTTCCCGTGACTGGACAGCCAAGAAGGACTGGGGTCTTCATCTGCAGCAGGTAGAAGAAACTGCAGATCTTAAGGTCAGGAACGATGAGTTCAACCGAGTCTTTTTAAATGCCATAGCTCAATTGCCGGAACAGCAAAGACTGGTTTATACCCTTGCAAAAGAAGAAGGACTGTCGTACGATGCTATCGGCAAGAAGCTGGCCATATCTCCTCTAACAGTTAAGACACATATGGCCAGGGCACTTTCTGCCATCCGTTCTCAATTAAAGAAGTACGGACACCTGTTGTCATTGCTTTCCTCCTTTTTATAGGGTTCTAAAAATTTATTTTTTTCGACTGTACTCCGCTGCTTCACCTGCGTTGTCTTATATACTGCAAGGCTATGTGAGGCTGATTGGCATCACCAATATCAAACTACTGCATGACATCTCCGGATCAGTTTCTGAAATTATTGGATAAATACACTAAGGGAGAGCTTACTAAAGAAGAACATGATGTACTAATGACATGCATTCGTTCAGAAGTATACGATGCTTTGTTGCTGGACCACATCGAGAAAAGACTAAATACCGACACTGGAAACACTGAGGGTTTACCTACTTACCGTTCCGATGAAATCATAAGGAGAATTGTTTCGGCTGAGAAAGAAGCAAGCTTGCTGATCCCGTTCAAACCAAACAAGGTAAAATGGATGCGCTGGGTGGCTGCTGCAGTACTGGCAGGGTTAATAGCTGTATCAGCTTATTTGCTGTCAC
>DASQNW010000037.1:0-20153 GCA_035644775.1 Chitinophagaceae bacterium
TATTTCAAAACTTTTATTTTAACAGCAGACCGGATTAACAACTTGATAAAATTCATACATTTGCAGCCCCTTTTCAAGGAAGGGTATTCAACGGCCGAAGAGAAAATTTTTGCGGGTGTGGCGAAATTGGTAGACGTATCAGACTTAGGATCTGACGCCGCGAGGCATGGGGGTTCGAGTCCCTCCACCCGCACTACAGATGAAAGGAACAAGGAATAATGGATTTCGAAGAAACTCTCTACTTCATGACTCGAAATTTCTTGTTCCTTCTTTGTTTTTATCACATATAATATCAAAATGGCTACAGTTACACAGCAAGAAGTTGCACCTCTGCACAAACATTTAAACATTACCATCGCTAAAGAAGATTACCTCCCGTCTTTTGAAAAAGCGCTGAAAGAATACAGCAAGAAGGCTAACATTCCGGGATTTAGAAAAGGTATGGTGCCCGCCGGTCTTATACGCAAAATGTATGGTAACTCGCTGTTTGTTGATGAAGTGCTACGAATGGTAGACAAAGAAGTTTTTAAATACATAGAAGAAGAAAAGCTTGACATTTTTGCGCAACCATTGCCGGTAGAATTTAATGTGGGCCAGCTGGATGTAAATAAGCCGGACAACTACTCGTTTACTTTTGAGGTAGGCATGAAACCAGAAGTTGGAGTTCCGGATCTAAAGCAGGAACAGGTTACCCGATACAAGATTGATGTGACGGAAGAGATGATGAATGAGGAAGTGGAAAGGCTGCGAACGAGATATGGTAATATGACTGAGCCGGAAACGGTCACGAACGACGAATGTGTTTTGAACCTAACTTTTATAGAAACCGATGCAGAAGGCAATGAGCTCGAAGGCGGCGTGAGGAAAGAAAATTCTTTGTTGGTAAAATACTTTAGTGAAGCTTTCCGTCCGCAATTAATCGGCAGCAAGAAAGATGATGCTATACAGATTAATCTTCACGAAGCTTTTGCTGATAAAGAAAGAGAATGGATCCTCAACGATCTGGGGCTCGAGACAGCAACAGACAAGCACTTCAAACTAGTGATTACGAAGATTGGTTTTGTTGAACCAAGAGAGCTGAATGAAGATTTCTTTGCGCAGTTGTACCCCGGCCAGGAAATAAAAACAGAAGATGATTTTCGCCTTAGACTTAAAAATGATTTAGAAGCACAGTGGGATAGTGAAAGCCGGAACCAATTACATCATACACTCTATCACGCGCTGCTCGATAAAACCACTATTGATTTTCCAGCCGAATTTTTGAAGCGCTGGTTGAAAACGCAAGGACAAGAAGGGCAGCAGAAAACAGAAGAAGAGGTCGAAAAAGAATTTCCCACTTTTTTGAACCAGCTGAAATGGTCTTTGATAACAGACAAGCTGATTCGGGAAAACAATATACAGGTGCAGCAGGAAGAGATTAGGGAGTTTGCAAAACAACAGCTTTTAGGCTATATGGGTATGGCTGCGATGGACGAAGAACAGGAGTGGGTTCGCGACTATATTGACCGAATGATGAAAGACAGAAAATATGTTGAAGATGCATATAACAAACTGCAAACGCAAAAGCTGTTTGAATGGACGGAAACACAAGTGAATGCCGTAGAAACTAAAATAGGCAAAGAAGAGTTCGCCCGGATGAATGAGGAGCACCAACATCATCATCATTAAAGAAGAAAGCTTTAAGACCTAAGGAGAACCGTAGCTGGTTCTCTTTTTAGTTATGAGTACCTCTCAGAAAATAACCGTTCTTCCCTCCTAAAAAACATGCGTCATCAGAGAACGAGTTATTTACGTTTTCGGCATCAGAAGATGCCGATCTACGAGCTCAATGGCAAAATGTCTGCTTTTGGCGGCAAGCATGATATTTGTTACCTGACAAATCACTTAATTTGCCTTTACTATTAATACGACGACATGAGTTTATCAGAATTTGAAAAATATGCAGTTAAGCACCGGGGTATTTCCAGCAATACACTGAATAGTTACCATAAATACCAGGTGACGGCGCTAACTCCCAATATCATAGAAGAACGTCCTATGAACGTGGCAGTGATGGACGTGTATAGCCGCTTAATGATGGACAGGATCATTTTCTTAGGTTATCCAATCAATGATGAAGTGGCAAATATCATTACTGCACAACTGTTATTCTTAGACTCCACTGACCGGACCCGAGATATCAATATGTATATCAATTCTCCTGGTGGAAGTGTATATGCAGGCCTTGGAGTATATGATACGATGCAATATGTATCGCCTGATGTGGCTACGATATGCATTGGCATGGCGGCGTCGATGGGTAGCGTGTTGCTGGCTGCAGGAACCAACGGAAAAAGAGCAGCACTGAAACATGCAAGAGTGATGATGCATCAGCCGAGTGGAGCCATCGGCGGGCAAGCTACCGACATTGAGATTACAGTGAAGGAAATCAGGAAGCTGAAGAAAGAGTTGTATGAGATCGTGTGTCACCATTCGGGAAAGGCCGTAGACCAGGTGCAATCAGATTTTGATCGCGACTACTGGATGACAGCTGAGGAGGCAAAAGAATACGGCCTGGTAGACGAAGTATTGGTGGTAAATCCTCGAAAAGAAAAGAAGGCAGACAAGTAAAAACCTAATTGATTTCAAGATGATACAAGAATATTTGAACAGCCCATGGAACATCATGCAACCACAGCTTTCACCAGAACCAGAGCCGGGCGACCCGAACGATCCTGAAGAGGACAAGGAAGAAAGAGCACAAATGGATACCCAGATGCTGTACAAGCGTCTTGAAAAATATTTTTTTCAGACCCGCAGTATATACCTCTGGGGTGTTGTTGATGACAAATCGTCTAAAGATGTAGTCACTAAGCTATTATTGCTGGACGCTGATGCCCCCGGAAAGGAAATAAAGTTTTATATCAGCAGCCCCGGTGGCGCTGTTACCAGTGGAATGGTAGTTTATGACATAATGCGCATGATCAAATCTCCAGTAAGTACTATATGCATGGGGCTGGCGGCTTCTATGGGCAGCATTTTGCTGAGCGGTGGTGCCAAAGGCCGAAGATTCATTTTCCCGCATGGTGAAGTAATGATTCACCAACCCTCACTGGGTGGTCATATACAGGGAGTAAGTGCCGATATGGAAATACATGCAGAACAGATTTTACGTACAAAAGAAATGGGCGCCCGCATTTTGGCAGAAAATACCGGACAAACTGTTGAGCGAATCAGGAAAGATTTTGAGCGTGACTATTGGATGGATGCAGAAAAATCCATCGAATATGGCATCGTAGACGGCATAGTTGATAAGTTATACTAAGGGTTTTCTAAAAGAAATCGAAAAAAACTGCTCTTAGTAGCGGTTTTTTTTAGCTTTGCACATTCAACAGTGCAGCGTTTGCGTCATTGTTGTTTTCTAATAAGTACTTTATAAACAGTTTACATGGCAAAAAACCTGTTGCATTGTTCTTTTTGCGGCCGTAGCAGAGATGAGGTGAAGATTCTGATTGCAGGTCAGGAGGGACACATCTGTGAGAACTGCGTGGAGCATGCCCGTGAAATTATTGATCAGGAGCTGATGGTTCGTGAAGAAAAAGCTCCATCAACCTTCAAGCTGACAGTAAAAAAGCCTGTAGAAGTTAAGAAGTTCCTTGACGAGTATATCATTGGGCAGGATGAAGCAAAGAAGGTTCTTGCAGTAGCCGTGTACAACCACTACAAAAGACTTCAGTATAAAGCCTCTGAGAGCGCAGCAAACAGTGATATTGATATCGAGAAGAGCAATATCGTAATGGTGGGGGAAACCGGTACCGGTAAAACCCTCCTCGCCAAAACAATAGCCAAACTTCTAAATGTACCATTTACTATTGTAGACGCCACAGTTTTTACAGAAGCTGGATATGTTGGTGAAGATGTAGAGAGCATCCTTACGCGGCTGCTGCAGGTATGCAACTATGATGTTGCTGCTGCAGAACGTGGCATCGTGTACATCGATGAAATAGATAAAATTGCGAGGAAAGGCGATAATCCATCTATCACACGCGATGTAAGTGGCGAAGGCGTGCAGCAAGGCATGCTTAAGCTGCTCGAGGGAACTGATGTATTAGTGCCACCACAGGGGGGACGCAAGCATCCTGAACAGAAGCTGATTAAGATCAACACACAAAACATTCTATTTGTATGCGGTGGTGCCTTTGACGGAATAGACAAGATCATTGGCCGCCGGGTACAGACCAATACTATAGGATTTAATGTTGACAAGCAATTGCAGGAAAATATGAAAAGAAACCTGCTGCGCTATGTTAATGCCCAGGATCTGAAAGCTTTCGGGCTGATTCCTGAACTTTTGGGGCGTTTGCCTGTAGTTACTCACCTCGACCCTTTAGACGCCGTTACACTTCGAGCCATCCTCACCGAACCGAAAAATGCATTGATCAAACAGTATATGCGTTTGTTTGAACTCGAAGGCATCAAATTGAGTATTGAAGACGATGTGCTTGATTTTATGGTAGAAAAAGCTGTGGAGTACAAACTCGGCGCAAGAGGCCTCAGAAGCATTTGTGAGGGCATCCTCACTGATGCGATGTTTGAGCTGCCTTCTTCCAAAGAGAAATACTTTTCGGTTGATATGGAGTATGCCCAACGGAAGTTCGATAAAAGCAAACTAAGCTTATTGAAAGTGGCATAATAATTTATGCCTTCTATGAAGCTGGTGGTCTGCCAGTTGTAAGATTTACTTCACCATCAAATCAGTTATTATGTTTGGCAATATGTTCGGCTCCGATCAAGATAATACATCAAACCAGGTAAACGAGTTAGTAGACAGATTAAAGACTCAGGTAGGCCTGTCTGATGACCAGGCAAACAAAGTGCTTCACACCATAAAAAACTTTGTCGTAGAAAAATACCCTATGCTACAGGGCGCTGTAGGCAATCTATTCGGTAACAAATAAAACATAGCTCCGGCCTTTGCTAATTTTTGTTGTCCTACGAAGTCATAGACAACATCGATAAGCGGAAGCTTTTTTGGGAAACCCGTTCTCTGCTAATCATACTTTGAACCGCTCTCTTCGTTGCGGTAGTCTTCCATCAACACGATTTTATTGTTGCCTTTTCTTTGGCTTGTGTGACTTAAAAATATAAAACCCCGCTTTTGCGGGGTTTTAATTTTCCAGGTGGTATTGGATCTTATGCGCCTTTAGTACGTTAGCTGCAGCCCATGCTGTTGCCGCAGTTTAAGCATTTATAACATGTGCCGCTCCTCACTGTTATATGTCCACATGTATTGCATGCCGGCGCATCGCTTTGCATTGTTTTGGCAGCAGCATTTACTGCATCCAAACTGTTTTCGGTCTTAACAGAAGTTTTTTGAACCTTCGCTGCCTGCGGGGTAGAAGCTACTATTCTGATGTTAGATAGCTCCGGCTGCTTTACCGGCTCGTCCCATGCTTCATCACCAGTGTTCATTACTTCTGGTTTGTCAAGCACATGCACCAGGTCTGTTCTGCTCAGGTACTCATAACCTAACACACGGAAAACAAAATCAACGATAGACGTGGTCGATTTGATGTTTGGATGCTCCACAAAACCAGCTGGATCAAACTTGGTAAACACAAATTTCTCCACGTACTCCTCGAGCGGAACACCATATTGCAAGCCAATTGAAACCGCGATAGCAAAACAGTTCAACATGCTACGCATAGTGGCTCCTTCTTTTGCCATATCTATAAATATCTCTCCTACTGTACCATCTGCATATTCGCCAGTGCGCAAAAACAAGGTTTGTCCATTAATCTTTGCCTTCTGAGTAAACCCTCTTCTCTTTGCAGGTAGTGATCTGCGTTCAACAATAGACGCTAGTTGGCGCTTCAATACAGTATCCGGAGAAGCCTGCACCCTTTTTGTAACTTCTTCCAGCAACTCTTCTATAGTAAGTTTCGCCATGTCCACAATGTTCGAGTCGGCTGCTAACTCAGTGCTTTCTATGTTGTTTTCTGCAACCGGTTGCGAACTGTCGTGCTTTTTCTTTTTGTCGCTCTTGTTGCTAAGCGGCTGAGAAAGTTTTGAGCCATCCCGGTATAAGGCACAAGCTTTCAAACCAAGTTGCCAGCTAAGCATATAAGAATCTGCTATTTCATCGACAGTTGCTTCGTGTGGCAGGTTGATGGTTTTTGATATTGCACCGGAAATAAACGGCTGTGCCGCAGCCATCATCCGAATGTGCCCGTGAGCATGAATAAAACGTTCCCCTTTTTTACCGCATTTGTTAGCACAATCAAATACTGAAAGATGTTCTTCCTTCAGGTAAGGTGCACCTTCAACTGTCATCGTACCACACACATAATCATTAGCAGCTTCTATTTGTTCGTCCGTGAAACCTAAGGCTTCCAACAAGCTCCATTCAAAATTGAAATATTGCTCCGGCTTAAAGCCAAGCCGCTGCAGGCATTCTTCGCCCAATGCATAGACGTTGAAAACAAATCCTATTTCAAACGCTGAGGTAACTGCAGCATCCAATTTTTTAATTTCTTCTGCTATCAATCCTTTTTCGCTTAATGACTGATGATTGATGTGCGGGGCTCCGGCAAACGTTCCGGTACCTACTGCATACTTTACAATAGATTGAACTTCCTTTTCAGTGTATCCGAGGTTTTTCAATGCAGCAGGAACAGACTGATTGATAATCTTAAAATAACCGCCGCCAGACAATTTTTTAAATTTCACGAGGGCGAAATCGGGCTCCACACCTGTTGTATCACAGTCCATCACCAGCCCTATGGTTCCGGTGGGAGCAATAACAGTGCATTGCGCATTGCGATACCCATACTTTTCTCCTAATTCCACTGCTTCATCCCAGGCTTTGCATGCTGCTTTCAACAAATAATCAGGACAATATTTAGCTTTGATTCCCTGCGGCTTAATACTGAGATTTTCATATTCATCAGCATCATACGCTGCAAGACGGTGATTGCGCATGACACGGGTCATAGTTTCCTTATTCTCCTCGTAGCGTGGGAAAGCACCTAGGTTGGACGCCATCTCTGCTGAAGTTTTATAAGAAATGCCTGTCATGATGGCTGTGAGTGCTCCTGCGATAGCACGTGCTTCCTCGCTGTCGTAAGCAATTCCACTCACCATCAACAAGCTTCCGAGGTTTGCGTAGCCTAGCCCGAGAGTTCTGTATTCATAGCTAAGCTGTGCTACTTCCTTTGAAGGAAACTGCGCCATCAGAACAGAGATCTCCAAAACGGTAGTCCATAAGCGGCATACATATTCAAAGCCTGCTACATCGAAATGGTTGTTTTCGATATCGTAGAACTTCATCAGGTTAGCAGACGCCAGGTTACACGCAGTATTGTCGAGGAACATATATTCCGAACAAGGATTGGAAGCTCTTATTTCACCTCCTGCGGGACAGGTATGCCATTCGTTGATCGTTGTATTGTATTGTGTACCAGGGTCAGCACAACGCCAAGCAGCATAAGAAATTTGATTCCACAACTCGCGAGCCGGAACTCTTTTCATTATCCTTCCGTCGCTGCGTGCTGTTAACTCCCAGTCTTCGTCTCTTTCCAGTTTTTCAAAAAAGCTGTTTGGAATCCGTACAGAGTTGTTTGAGTTCTGGCCCGATACGGTTTTGTACGCTTCACCTTCATAATCGCTCGGATAACCTGCTGCTATTAATGCTCCTACTTTTTTCTCCTCCTCCATTTTCCAGTTCACAAAGTTTTCGATCTCAGGATGATCCAGGTCAAGGCAAACCATCTTTGCAGCCCGTCGCGTGGTGCCGCCACTTTTGATAGCACCTGCCGCACGATCACCGATCTTCAAAAAACTCATCAAGCCGCTTGATGTGCCTCCACCACTTAACTTCTCTCCTTCACCACGGATGGACGAAAAGTTAGTGCCTACGCCGGACCCGTACTTGAAAATACGAGCTTCACGCACCCACAGGTCCATAATGCCGCCATCGTTTACCAGATCATCATCCACACTCAAGATAAAACAAGCGTGAGGTTGTGGTCTCTCGTAAGCTGAAGTGGATTTTTTTAACTCACCATCCACCGGATCCACGTAATAGTGCCCCTGTGGCTTACCCTTGATCCCATAACTTTCATGCAAACCGGTATTAAACCACTGCGGCGAGTTGGGCACACACATTTGGTTCAGTATGCTGTATACGAGCTCTTCATAAAAAATCTGCGCATCTTCAGCAGAAGCAAAGTATCCATATCGCTCGCCCCATACACGCCAGCAGTTAGCAAGACGATGTGCTACCTGTTTTACAGACGTTTCTCTACCAAGGCTTCCATCAGGCTGAGGAACACCTGCTTTTCTGAAGTATTTTTGCGCCAGTATATCAGTGGCAATCTGGCTCCATTGCTTCGGAACTTCTACATTGTTCATTTCAAATACAACTTCGCCAGATGGATTCCGAATTACAGAAGTGCGATAATCGTATTCGAAAAGATCAAAAACATTAACTCCTTCACGGGAAAATTTGCGGTTAAACTGCAGGCCGCCTGCGGTGGATTTTTCAGTTGCCATAAAAAAGATTTTGCTATAAATATTTGGTGGTGTTAGAGAAACGGTGGACGACGAAAATATTTTTATGAGCTGATAAAATAACGGTTTAGATATACACAGGTGTGCATAACTACCGTGAACATGTTCTCAAAAGCACCGGGTACTATGTTGAGGGCTTTTGTTGCTGTTTATAAATGGCGAAAAAACCAAAATACTTTTGGCAAAATGATTTAAAAACTCTATCAGGTAATAACCATGTGGCAAATGCCCGCATGTGATGCCATCAATTCCAAGGCTCACCTGACGTGAATTTTCGGTATGACGGCATAATAAAGCCTGTTGATGTAATTAACCCCGTTGTCAAAGTGCTAATGCATCTGCAATACAAAAAACTTTTTGCATTTTTGCAGCTATTAACTATAGCGGATGAAGATGCATGTATATCGTATGCTGCTGGACAAAAAACAGAATGGACGGAAATCGTTCGCTATCTTGATCGACCCTGATAAGATAACCAAATCTTCAATACAGTCTATTGTGAGGCTTGCTGTAGACGCTAAAGTTGACTACTTCTTTGTAGGAGGCAGTCTCGTTATCTCCGACAATCTCGAAGAGTGCGTTCTGGCAATAAAAAAAGAAACGGAAACTCCTGTCATTCTATTTCCGGGAAGCCCTTCTCAGATAAGCAAACGTGCAGATGCTTTATTGTACTTGAGTTTAATTTCAGGACGTAATCCTGAATTGTTAATTGGCCAACATGTGGTGTCAGCTCCATTTGTGAAAAAGAGTGGACTCGAAATTATTTCTACAGGATATATTGTTATCGACGGTGGCGCGCCTACTACGGTTTCCTACATCAGCAATGCTTCGCCCATTCCTGCAGACAAAGCTGACATTGCTTTGTGCACTGCTATGGCTGGAGAAATGCTGGGAAACAAGTTGATTTATATGGACGCAGGAAGCGGTGCAAAAAAGGCCATAAGTGAGGACATGATTTTTGCTGTAGCGTCCAACATCAGCATACCGCTCGTCGTGGGTGGCGGCATTCGCGATGCAGAAAAGGCCTATCGTAATTGTAAAGCCGGCGCAGACGTTATTGTGGTGGGAAATGCTATAGAAAAAGAGCCTTCCCTAGTCTCAGAAATGGCAGCCGCTGTACATCAACTTCAGAATGCATAGTTTTCGCGGCGCCTGTTCCTCTCCTTGAGTTAACACATTTTATTACCGCAGATCTTTGGTGTTTACGCGTGAAGGTGTATCCTTGCCGCTGATGATTGTTTTTGCACTTTGTGCAATCGCTTTAATGATCGCTGTCATGTTCTTCATGTCTAATGTCTCCACCTCGTCATCGACAGTGTGGTAGTATTTTTCGCTGTCCATTTTTGATGTAGAAATCGTATGCGCAGGCACGCCCAACCGGGCCAGCGTAGCATTGTCGGACCTATAAAACAGCTGTTGGTCAGGATAAGGATCGGGATGGAATTTGAAACTGGAAACTTTCAGGTTTTCCTGCAAGATTTTACCCATGTCCGTTTTCTCAAAACCCGTGATAAAAGCTGAATTCTTCCCCCACTTGCTTTCGGTGCCAATCATCTCAATGTTAAACATTGCTACTACTGCGGTAGGATTCAACTGCTGCGAAAAATGCTGTGAACCATAGCCACCGGATTCTTCTGCAGTGAAGGCTGCAAACAGCAATGTACGAGCATGATTGTTCAAGGCCTTGTAGTGCCTCGCGAGCATGATAACGGCTGTTGTTCCCGTGGCATCATCATTTGCACCATTGTAAATGCTGTCTCCATTGACTGGCTTTCCAATACCTAAATGATCGTAATGAGCAGAAAAAATTACCTGCTCGTGTTTCAATGTTTTACCCGGCAGAACTCCTACAACATTAGAGAAAGATGTCTCCTGCAAATTCTGCTTCAGCTGTATAGAGAAAGTTTGCAACTGCTGCGGTGCTAAAATGAAGAATATACTTGCCTTCTTCTCCGCGCCAGTCGTTTTCATCTCTGGCCTTCTTAAACCTGCCAGCCGGGGAAAAATCTTAGAAAAGCTGGTGTCTACCACTACAATAGTAGTTTTGGCTGCGGGTAAAATCTGCTGCACTCTTGTCCTTATGTCTTCACCGGCTTTTATGTACTGGATTTCGGCCTGTGCTGTTTGATCAATAGTGAGGGCCTGTTCTGGTGATAAAGCGATGATGTTCGCTGCATCAAGTGAAGCACCGTTTAGTTCACCTGTTGCGGATGATGCTGTCACCTGCACCATGGTGAAACTTTGCAGATAATCCGAACCCTGCAAAGGCTGCAAGCCTGCCTTTTTAAATTCAGCTGCTATAAACGCAGCAGCCTTATCGCCTCCTGCGGCACCTGCTAAACGGCCTTGCATGCTGTCAGCGGCAAGCACCCGCTCAATCCGTTCAACCTCTTTTTGATTGATGCTGCCATTGACCAATTGACCCCCTGCAACAAAACCTGACGCAAGTAAGAAGAACAAGAAATACACTCTCATGAACGACTATTAATCCTTAATAAATAAGTGCAGATAAAGGAAACGTCACAGGCTCATCATCTCTTTAAACTTAACGGTTTGCCTTCTGCTTACTTCAATTTTTTCGCCTCCTTTCAGGTCGAGCAAAAGACCTCCATTGAAATAAGGTTCTATTTTGTCAATCATCCGAAGATTCACAATGTGCTTGCGGTTAGCACGAAAGAAAGTCTTTTCATCAAGCCGTTCTTCAAGAGCATTAAGCGATTTCAGAATGAGTGGTTTGTTGTTACCAAAAAAAACCTTTGCGTAATTGCCCACACTTTCAAACAGACGTATGTCGCTAAGTTTTACGAACCAACACCGTTCTCCGTCTTTCACGAATACCTGGTCTTGTTCCGTAAGCATTCTGTTAGGATCGACATTCTCAGTCGAGTGGCCATTGTGCACTTCGGCAGAGTGAAGCTTGTGAATGGCATCAGCAAGGCGTTTCGGTTCCACCGGCTTCAGCAGGTAATCCAATGCATTTACCTCGAATGCCTTCAATGCATATTCATCGTATGCTGTTGTGAAAATTACCTGAGGTGCTCTGTGTAGTTCAGAAAGAAGGTCAAAGCCCGTTTTACCTGGCATTTGAATGTCAAGAAATATCAAATCGGGGTTGTGCGATTCTATCTTTGAAATGCCCTCGTCTACGTTTGCCGCTTCGTCTACTACTTCTATTTCCCGGAATTCCTGGAGAAGTTTGCGCAACTCGGCCCTGGCTAAACGTTCGTCGTCAATGATAATTACTTTCATATTTCGTATTGAGATAAACTTGGGTTAGTTGCCTGCTACAGGAATGAAAACTTTTGCTTCTACAAGGGAGGGATCGACCTGCCTTATTTCAAATTTTGCCTTTTCACCATACAAAAGGCTCAACCTATCCTGTGTGCTCGAGAGTCCGAAACCTGTTCGACTGGCACCACCATTCAGATAACCGGTATTCTGAACTGAGAGCTGGTGAAAACTTCCCTTGATATCGGAGGTTATTCTTACAAAACCTCCTTTCACTTGTTTACTAATTCCGTGTTTGATGGCGTTCTCTACAAGTGTTTGCAACATCATCGGCGGCACCTGCTGATTCAGTGTTTCATCTTTAACGTCATACTCCACTTGCAACCGGTCTTCAAACCGCATGTTTTCCAGAGCGAGGTAGTCCTTTACTATTTTCAATTCTTCTTTGAAGGATACTGTCTCTCCTTTGTCTGCACTCAAACTGCTTCTAAGTATATTGCTAAGTTCCGTGATAGCTGCTCTTGCCCGTTTTGGGTTTTCATCAATCAATGCACGAATACTGTTAAGTGCGTTGAAGATAAAATGCGGGTTGATGTGTGCTTTGATGGTCTTTAGCTCTAGTTCTTTCACAAGAGCTTCCAGCTGCAGCGTGTCCATCTGCTGCTTACGGCTTTTCATCACATAATGATACATGAAGTAAATAGAGCTCCAAATGAAAAGCGCTGAAGTAGTGGGAGCGAAATTGTAGAAAAACAACCTGTGAAAAACGGCGTAATCGCCACCCCGGGTACTACGAAGATTACAAACCTGCTCAAAAAAGGTCTGCACCAACGAAACGCAGGTGGCAAACACAAGGGTGAGCATGATAAAATTAATTACCTGTTGCTGCAGGCTTTTCAAGAGAATAGCCATTCGGTGAATCAACTCACGCATCAAATGCGAGAAAAGCAATCCTATTTCCACGAAAAAAACGAGGCGGTAAATCATTTTAGCACTCACCTGGTCAAAAATTACTGCAAAGAAGATATTGATCAGGGCGAATAAACCCCAACCGAGAATTTGAAACAGCCAGTACCTCGACAGTCCTTTTCTGTTCATGTGTCACAAAGGTAAAAATTGCGGAAACCCCGCTATTCGAGTAAATATACTAGTGGAAGATAAGCCGTTTGAGCGGATCAATGTATTAGAAGAAAATACTTCAAAACCCCTAAAGTTTGCAATAAACTTCGGAAAACCACATTGGCCTATGGGTGAATAACTATTTTCATGTGAGAAAATCTGTTCCATTGAAAACTAGAAGAATCCATATTGCCAGGTCAAGCATTCTGCTGGCATTCGTATTTCTTCTAAAGTCTTCTTCTTTTTCCCAGGGAAGAGTGGTGATAAATGAATTCATGCCCTGGTCGGGATGCGCTACTACAAGTGAATTCATTGAGCTGCTGAATTTTGGCCCAGGACCCATGGATATCAGCTGCTATATTGTCACTAACGGAAATTACGCTGTAACCATTCCTGCTAATACCATACTGCAGCCGGGACAATACTATATACTTGCGGGGCAAAATACATTACCTCAAAATTGTGGCAATAGAGACAGCGCTGTAACAGTGAATCTAAACTGGAGCACTTGCGGCTGTACCGATAAAGCAGTGCCAACAACAGGAGACGGTTTTATGCAAGATGGCGGCAACGCCAATGAAAAGATGGTACTTATGGATGCTAATGGTGCCGTTATTGATGCAGCTTCGCGACAATCCACACCAAGTGCATCTGTTTCCATAACCTCTTCTACAGCATCCGGCGGGTGCAACAGCAGAACTTTCAATCTTGGCTCTATGGGCATTAGTTATGAAACCATAGGATCGTCGACGGGTATTGATAACAGCTTTGCCCGCCGGGTGGATGGCGACTGCGGATGGGTAAAAACTACGGACATTAGTGCGAAAGCTCCTAACAAAACGGGTAGCACCTCTTCGGCTTCTTATACGTTCAGCACCCTCAGTGCCTCAGAATGTAGTGGCTCCACAGGAAGCATTTCGATCAATGTAAGCGCCAATGACGTGGCTTCGCTTTTCCCAATGACATACACGCTTGGGTTTGACGGGGATGCCAACGGGCTGTTTAACGCATCAGACAGTTATACCTATGGGGTCGATAATTCTTCACCCTCTATTGACATTAACAACCTGGCTTATGGCCGATATCGTCTTACGGTAGGATCCTCCTCCGGATGCAATTTGAGCAATTTTGATTTCTTTATATTCAACTGCTACGGTGTTGTCTTGTCATATAAGATCAACTATCTAAAATACCTTGGGGTGAAAGACGATCAAAATGTTTTTCAATATGGAATCACAGGCATAGAAAATATCAGGCAGGTTGTGATAGAAGCAAGTGAGGGAGACCATTTCAGAGCCGTTGCGAGCCTGAACAACACCGTTTCTGTAACAGCAGGACCATTAAGTTTTAGAACACCATTAGGTTCGGATCAGAATTTCAGATTACGTATTACAGACCATGCTGGTATAGTATCCTATTCATCTATTGTCAACATTCCGGCACAGAAGTTTTCCTTTCAGAAAATCTGGCCCAATCCGGCGACGAACAAAGTGCAATTTGAATTTGCCACAGAGGCACAAGAAACGGCAAGCTATACTATAAGCTTAATGAACAGCAGTGTGGCACAAACAGGCAAACTTCAACTAAAAAAGGGCGTGAACACAATCACCATTCCCACAGATAACCTGACACCAGGCTTTTACCAGCTCGCCATTTTGCAAGCAAAGAGCAAACAACCAATCTACTTCAGGTTTGTTAAACAATAAGGTATGGCCTACTGCCCTTTGTACTAAAAAGAGTTACTTTTACGCCGTTTAAAAATCCTTCATGTTTATAGAACCTGGATCTCTACTGAGCTCCATTAATAATCCCGACGATCTTAAGAAAATACCCCGGGAGAAGCTCCACCAGGTTTGCGACGAACTCCGCCAGTACATTGTAGACGTAGTAAGCGTGCATGGAGGGCATTTTGCAGCCAGCTTAGGTGTGGTAGAACTTACAGTAGCACTTCACTATATCTATAATACTCCTTACGACCAACTGGTGTGGGACGTGGGGCACCAGGCATATGGCCATAAAATTCTAACAGGCAGGAGAAATAATTTCGTTTCCAACAGAAAGTACAAAGGTCTCAGTGGCTTCCCAAAAAGAAGCGAGAGCGAATATGATACTTTCGGTGTTGGGCACTCTTCTACTTCCATTTCAGCTGCATTGGGAATGGCGATGGCAGCGAAATACAAAGAAGAAAACGATCGAAAAGTTGTTGCTGTGATAGGTGACGGAGCCATGACGGCGGGTATGGCTTTCGAGGCATTAAATCACGCAGGAGTAGCCGATACAGATGTTTTGATCATTCTCAATGACAACTGTATGAGCATTGACCCGAATGTTGGAGCTTTGAAAGAGTACCTGACGGACATCACAACTTCCCTGACTTATAATAAACTGCGTGATGATGTTTGGAAGCTGCTTGGTAAACTTCCTGTAGGAAAAAGATTTACCAGAGACATGGCAAGCAAGCTTGAAGCGAGTATCAAAGGACTGTTGACCAGGAGCAGCAATCTCTTTGAAGCTTTAAAGCTACGTTATTTTGGACCTATCGATGGCCACAACATCACTAAACTCATTGATACACTCAAAGACCTGCGCAGCATACCCGGCCCAAAAATTCTGCACATTCATACAGTAAAAGGCAAGGGGTATGCGCTGGCAGAAAAGGATCAAACAAAATGGCATGCTCCGGGCCTATTTGACAAAATCACGGGCGAGATCTATAGGAAAAAATTTGATCTGCCACAACCGCCTAAGTACCAGGATGTCTTTGGTCACTCAATAATAGAGCTTGCAGAAAACAACAAGAGCATTTTTGGAATAACGCCTGCAATGCCCAGTGGTTCATCTCTAAAGTTCATGATGGAGAAAATGCCCGACAGGGCCTTCGACGTGGGCATATGTGAACAACATGCGGTCACGCTTAGTGCCGGAATGGCTACGCAAGGCATGCGGGTGTTCTGCAACATATATTCTTCTTTCATGCAGCGGGCGTTTGACCAGGTGGTGCACGATGTAGCTATTCAAAAGCTACCGGTGGTTTTCTGCCTTGACCGTGCAGGTTTGGTCGGCGAAGACGGACCTACACACCATGGCGCATACGACATAGCATACTTCCGCTGCATTCCAAACATGATCATCTCGGCTCCAATGAACGAAGCTGAGTTGCGCAATCTCATGTACACTGCGCAACTGGAAAGCACCACCCTGCCATTTGTAATTCGCTATCCAAGGGGCGAAGGCGTAATGTCTGACTGGCGAAAGCCTTTCAATGAAATTGTTATAGGAAAAGGAAGGCGATTAAGAGAAGGAAAAGAGATTGCTATTTTAAGTTTCGGCCATCCGGGAAATTTTGCTTCAGCGGCTATCCGGGACCTTAAAGCAGAAGGAGTTTATCCTGCCCATTACGACATGCGTTTTGCAAAGCCTTTGGATGAAGCCTTGCTTCATGAAGCTCTGGAAAAATACCAGTTTATTGTTACCGTGGAAGACGGAACAGTTGTAGGTGGTTTCGGCAGTGCCGTGGCGGAGTTCATAACGCACCATGGTTATAAGAACAACTTACGCATGCTGGGTATCCCCGACCGGGTAGTAGAACATGGAACGCTCAAAGAATTACATCGTGAATGCAACTACGATGCTCAGGCGATTATTGCAACCATAAGGGAGATGATGAACGCGGAAGACCGCATATCCATTCTGCAATAACCACTATCTCGCTGCTGTTTTTTTTATTATGATTCGGATCCCGAGCAGTTAAGGCGTAAGTAGTATTTACTATTGAACCTAATCTTTTGTACGGGTGCTTGCATCTGTTGCAGCTGCTAGTTATTTTAGCTACGAATCCGATCTCATGAAAGCGTTCCTTACCCTCTATTTATCTGCTTTTTGCTTTACTGCATTCGCACATTCACCTACAGAGACTGCAGAATATTCGATAATTTTCGGCAACTGCTTTGCAAATGAACAGTTAAGCCTGAAGATCAACAACAAGCTTGTTTTTGAGAACTATAAGATGATAGCGAATGGCTCGGCTAAGGGCAATTTAAGCCTCACACAAAACAGAAAAGGACTTGTGGTTTTTTACAACAGCCGTCAGCAAAGGAAACCGCGAATAAAAGCAAACCACCTCATCAATCTTAGCATTGTTGTTAACAACAAAACACACCAGTTACCAGTTGATTTGCGAAAAGGAAAAGTTATTGTACTGGACTATTGTACTCCAGGGCATAGCAATACCTTAGCGGGGAAGATTTCTGTCGAACAAATACAGGAGACACTCGTACTCTTGTAAGTACGCCTTCTGTTTTGCTACATAAGCTTACTACCTCTTTTTTAAGTCTGCTAATCTTGTTATCTTACTGCCTGACATGAGGTGGATATCTATTTTATTGCTCTTGTTAATTTCCTGCAACAAAGAAGACGAGGTAGAGGAAAGCGATCCCTCTCTCGTGAATGCCGTGGTAATAAAATCAGACGAGACAACATTCTCAGCACCCATAAGTTTTCAGCAGCTGGAAGATGGTGGAACCGCTTCGGTATATCTGCAGGCAAGTTCTAACGAAGTAGAGATTACATTACAAGCCCAAACATTTATTCACAACCAGGGTGCCGGGATATATTTTCTTTCGTGCTGCGACAATAGTGTTGTAGATAAATCAGCGCAGGGAGCTGCCTACGACGGCATTCAAACCACACCGGTAAATTCTATTCCGGCTGAAAAAGGAAGATTACAAATCACCACCATCAATAGCGAAGGCTACACCGGTAGCTTTAGCTTTACCGGCAGAACTGCTTCGGGAGTGGAGAAAACATTTACCGGCACTTTCAAGGTTGTATATTGACCGATAGAGTTCCTGCACATACGTTTTACCATGATTGATTACAACAACAGGGTGTTCAAACCCGTCTCTACATCTGATAATGGTGAGGTAGATTCAGAAACTCTCTTTGTATATAAACAAAAGGAAGGCGTCGTTACCTGCGAGTACAGGGGTGCCAATATCAGGTATGGTCATCTTCTGGCAATAGTTTCTGCAAGCGGGCAGCTTGATATGACTTATCACCAGGTAAATATCAAAAATGAAATTGTAACCGGCTTGTGCAAGTCTGTGCCGGAGCTGCTACCGAATGGCAAAATCAGATTAAAGGAAGAATGGCAATGGACTTGCCGCGATTACTCTAAAGGATATTCCGTGCTTGAGGAAATGTAAAGCACCTTATAGCCAATGCATGTGTTCTTCGTCTGTCACGCCTGCCTCTGTTTCGTTGTATTCGATTATGAAGTTATTCCTGCCTTCTCCCACCAGAATTCGTAAAAACCTGGATTGCACCAACTCAAGCAGCGAAAGGAATATGAAAATAGCGTGCACTCGATTTTCGACAGATCCAAATATTTTCTCGAAGGAAAGGGTGCGTTCTCTCTGCACCGTGGAAATCATATCGGCTTTGCTTTGCTCCATAGTGTAATTGTACTTCACTACGGTATGAACAGGCTTGTTGAACTGCTCGTTGTATTTTTGCATTACTTTTTCGAAAGCCTTCATCAATTTGAAGAGCGTAATTGCCTGGATCTCTGTCCCTTCTCCAGCCTCTTCACCTATTCCTGCAAGCTCTTTTTGAATATTACCTCTTTTGATCAACAGCATACGCTCAGATTCCATTTCAGCCATTTCTGCTGCTGCTTGTTTATATTTTTTGTATTCGAGAATCTTATCTATCAGCTCCTGCCGGGGGTCTATTTCATTTCCTTGCGCATCCAACTCCTTCCGCGGCAGCAACATTTTTGCCTTGATCCGCATTAGCGTAGATATGAACAGAATAAATTCACTTGAAAGCTCAATATTCAACGCCCCTTGTGAATGAACATAGACCAGGAAATCGTTTATAATTTTTGTAATGGGAATGTTATAAATGTCTAATTCATCTCTTTCGATAAAGAACAACAATAGATCAAAGGGGCCCTCGAACTGTGGAAGTTTTATTTGATAGCTGGCATTAGTCACGTTGCAGAATTTAAACTTCCCAATTGTTTTTGGGAGATCGTCAAATATAAGAATGTTTACCGATGAAGGGCTGCACTAACGGTTGCCTAACTTGTCTCTGATCTCCATCAAAAGCTTTTCCTGCAAGGTATATTCAGGCGCCGTGTCAGCTGCCGGTTCTTCTCTTTGCCGCCTTAACCGGTTTATTGCCTTGACAAGTAGAAAAACGATAAAAGCGAGAATGAGAAAATTTAGAATAATAGAAATAAAGTTGCCCCACGCGAGCACAGGTCCGAGCTTTCTTGCTTCTTCTAACGCAAGATTCTTTGGTATTCCCGCTTGTAGTGGAAGGTAAAGATTGCTGAAATCTGCACTGAAGAAAATGCCGACCACAGGCATTATCACATCATTAACCAACGAGTCTACAATCTTGCTGAATGCAGCGCCGATGATAACGCCAATCGCCAGGTCCATCACATTGGACTTCATGGCGAACTCTTTAAACTCTCTGAAGAATCCCATACTGTTGATTCTTTTACTAAGCAGTGTCTTCTTTATTCGGCAACTTCGGGTACTGCATTCGCAGACCACTCAACAGCTCCCATAAAGCCTTTGCTATTACATGTTCTTTAAACCAGTTCTGATCGGCAGGCACAATGTTCCAGGGTACCGCATTGCAGTGGAGAAAAACATCTTCGTACATCTGCATATACCGATCCCAATGTTTTCGTTCTTCATGATCTTTTTCATTGTATTTCCATTGCTTTTCGGGGTTATGAATCCTTTCATCTAATCGCAACTGCTGCTCTTCTGGTGAAATGTGCAGATAAAATTTGAGCACATGCGTTGAGTTATGCAATTGCAAAAGCTCCTCAAAATTGTTGATTGCATTGAACCGTTCAATAGCTTTATTATCGTCGCACCAGCCATGCACTCTTGTGACCAAAACATCCTCGTAATGTGATCGGTTGAAAATCTGTATCATTCCTTTGGCTGGCACGTTTTTATGGATACGCCACAGGAAGTCATGTGAAAGCTCTTCCTCCGTAGGTACTTTAAACGATTGCACACGCACACCCTGGGGGTTGAACCTCCCGAACACATTCCTGATTACCCCGTCTTTGCCACTGGCATCCATCCCCTGGAGGATCACGAGCACCGAGTGTTTCCCTTCAGCATATAAAAGATTTTGCAGACCATCGAGTTCTTCGAGGATGCTTTGCGTCCTTGCTTTTACTTCTTTTTTATCCAATTCCGTGGGTGCTCTCGTGTAGATCTCGG
>DASQNW010000038.1:0-2828 GCA_035644775.1 Chitinophagaceae bacterium
AAAATCGTTTCGATGGTGGTAGCTCCTGAATACAAAATAGCTGCCGTGGTAACCAATGCATAGATAACGACAATCAATACAGACATGATTACTCTTGAAGTAGAATTGTAGCGGTATTCAAGGTATTCGGGCATGGTATAGATACCTGTGGACAAAAGCCTGGGTAAAAACAACATAGCAATAACAACCACCGCCACCGAACTGAGGAGTTGCCAGGAACTAACCGCAAACCCTACATTTCCTGCAGCCTGTCCGGCCATGCCAACGAACTGTTCTGTAGAAAGATTGGCTGCCACAATCGAAATTCCAATCAGCCACCACGGCAACGAGCGACCCCCAAGGAAAAAACCTTCACTGCTTGATTTTCCCCGGCTTTTCCAAAAGGCGAATCCTATTACCAGAAAAAAAGAAAGGCAAAATATGATGGTATCAAGGATGGTAAAATTCATAAACAGCTTCAGTCACAATTGGTTGATGGTAACTACTAAAACAAATTTAAATTCTGCTACGGTTCATAAAGTGCCCTGCGTTGACCTATAACTGACCAAAATTTGCAGTTACTTTGAGAAATTGTCCAAATTGGTTTAATATTCTTCATCAATGAGAGTCCGGCATGTTAAAGTAGCTGAGCAAAATGAACAATCGTTTCGCATAACGAGAGAGGTTGTGCCATACTTTTATAACCCATTGCATTTTCACACCGAAGTGGAGCTTACTTATATTCTTCAAAGTCATGGAACTGCTTTTATTGGCGACTTTATCGGGACCTTTCAACCCGGTGACGTATTTCTCCTCGGAGAAAAGCTGCCTCATAATTTCAAAAACGCTTCAGCATTCTTTGCTAAAGATTCAAACCTCAATGCCGAAGCCCTGGTGTTCCATTTCGATCATAACTTTTTGGGAGCCGATTTATGGACGAAACCTGAAATGAAGGAAATTACAGGTTTATTACGGGAGGCCAGAAAGGGTATTTTGTTGGCAGGAGAAACCCGTACCGTTATTCAAAACATGATGAAAGACCTTGTTAACCTGTCTCAGGTAAACCGTTTACTTTCCCTTATTCAGATTTTAGACGTTATTTCCACGAGCACTGAAAAGAAGATCTTATCTACCTCCTTACCCTCGGCTAGTTTCAGTAACGCCGATGCAGAAAAGCTTAATAAAATTAACAGCTACACTATGATGCATTACCGGACAAAGGTTCCTTTGAAAACGATTGCATCCGTAGTTAACATGAATCCCTCTGCATTCTGCCGCTATTTTAAACTGCGGACAAAACGCTCGTTCTCGCAATTTGTGATTGAGCTCCGGCTACAACAGGCAACGAACATGCTTATTGAGTCCACCTTAACGATTGACCGGATTTCGCACGAATGCGGGTTTGAAAGCCCTTCTTATTTCTACCGCACATTTAAAAGATATAAAGGAATTACTCCGGCAGCTTATCAGAAGCGTTTGAGATAGGCAGTTCAACAAAATGGCGTCACTTATGTGGAGTAGACATTTCGCTAACCTATATAATTAAGATTTGTATAGCGAAAGAGAAGGTTGCACTTAAAAGGCGACCGCTATTCATAGACAATTGAAAATATTTATTATCTGTAAAAATTGTATTTAAAAAGCTCTATAAAGAAATAACTACTACCAGTGTCTACTAAATGTGCAGGACTTCTGAAGATTGGTACCAAAAAATTAAAAAAATTGCCAGCTTACAATAGCCGCTAACGTCAAAGGGTGTTTCTTCAGTAGAGAAAGCTGATGTTCCGTCCGCTTAGTAAGCTAGATGAAGTTGAATAGAATTACAACGACCTAATAGACTTTTTTCCTATATTTCATTAATATCACCTTAACGGTTTGTTGATTTTTCTTTTATCATTTGCCCTTTTCTCGTGCAGTTTGTGAGGCATAGCTTATACACTACGGAGTTTAACGTAATTACCCGTATTAATACCTTATTGCAATCTTACCTATCGTACTCCCAGACTCCAATAATTGATGCGCTTTTTTGAAATTGTCCGCTGTAAAGCCTACAAGTAATTTGTTCAATGTTGTTCTAATTACCGACTGATCCAACAAGTCAGCAATCTTATTTAAGATATGGTGCTGTTCTATCATATCTGGCGTTTGAAATCTGGAACGGGTAAACATCAGCTCCCAAGAAAACGATACACTTTTGGCTTTTAGTTTCACTAAATCCACGGGATGGGCAGTACTTGTAATTGAGGCAATGTGTCCCTGCGGTTTTATTAATTCAACAAAAGCATCCCAGTAATGATCAGCACTTACAAAGTCTGCAATAAAATCGACTTCTTGAAAACCAGTTCTTCTAACTTCATTTATTAAGTCTTTATGATTCACCACGAAGTCAGCTCCTAATTGCTTGCACCATTCAACCGTCTCAGGTCTGGAGGCAGTGGCAATTACCGTTAATCCCGCCACCCTTTTTGCTAACTGGATCGCAATGGAACCAACCCCTCCTGCACCCCCGATCATTAAAATGGATTTCCCTTTGTCTTTTTCAGGGCTAATACGGATTCTATCGAATAGTGTTTCCCAGGCAGTAAGGCTTGTTAATGGCATTACTACTGACTCTTCTATGCTTAGTGAATGGGGCTTTTTTCCTACAATGCGTTCGTCGATAACTTGATATTCTGCATTACAGCCCTGTTTGGTAATATCACCAGCGTAATACACATAGTCACCTATATTGAATAGAGTCACTTTATCACCAATAGCATCTACTTTACCTACAGCATCCCACCCAATAATTTTCGGATTGTCTAAAACCGTATTTATGGCACTGTTCTGACGTATCTTAAAATCAATCG
>DASQNW010000039.1:0-4879 GCA_035644775.1 Chitinophagaceae bacterium
AAGAAATAAGTACTCCTGCTGCGTAATTGCTGCTATCTCGTATTGTAGTATATCTTCCTACACAGTCGAATTCAGATAACGCCCCAACATCAATGTATCTCTGTATGTCTTTGTCGTGACGAATGATACCACTTGTAGCAATTATAAAAACTATAATGATGAGTGGTACTGTGTACACCTTTCTAAATTGAAGTGATTTTGACATGGTATAATTTAATAGTATGAAAACAGCACGCGACGCAAGCCTTTTTTCCAAAGCATAGCAAAATCGACTCTATGGTTTTTAGCTGAAATCCAGTGCTTACTGCCATCGTACAAAGCCCCTGATGTGTTTGTCAAAGGATACCTAAGAGCTTTTTTTTACAATCAAATCATTCATGAGAAGAGATTTTCGCCTTGAGAAGATTCTCTGCACGCATGTTTATTTGAGAGGATCCATCCACCCAAATAAGAAGACTGTCGGTCGCTAAGTTCTTTTCTTCAACGATAGAATTTCTTAGCCTTAGTTGCATCTTTCCTGCTGAAACATCTCCGAGGAAAACACGTGACTTGTTGACTGCTGAAATATCAACGGCAAAATTTCCTGATTGACCCATGCTTAAAATATCAATGTTAGCGTTATCGAGAAGCAGGTTCAGCTTCGGGATAGTTCCACCGGATTGTTTCTGATCCAGGTGAAGATTTGAATTGATTGCCTTAAGCGAAAGACCGCCATTAATATGCAACTGGGTGTGCCGGTACCACCTCCCTACCTCGCTTCGGGTACTTTTTCCAGCTACAAACAAAGTATCATGCCTCCGGTTGAATGTCAGTACGTTTTCATCCTTGCCGTCTCCTTTGTCGTACTTCAGCACATTACTGTCAGAAGCGTGGACACTTATGTTTTCAATATTGTCTATTGAGACATATTTTACATCCTGCATTGAAAAGCTTGCCATGTTCGGCATCCAATAATCATCTGTCATCACCGTGAATTCTCCTTTTCTATACTTCGCGTAGATGGTGACATTTATCGAGATCAGGATAAGAAGTGCTGTAATGAAAGCAATCAGAAGTATTTTATTGCTTGTCTTCATAAAAAAGAGTTTTGATTGACTATGAGAAATTTTGTTTTTTAAATTTTTCGAACCGTGGCCTTAATTCCTCCACGTCCATTCCAAGCAGAAACATGTTCCTGAAAAAGGTGGGAAGCTCGTTTTCGAGAAATTCTGTTTTTCGGTACTGTGTTGCTTCCCTGACAGCATCAGAGGCCACGAAATATCCTATGCCACGCTGGTTGTAAATAATGTTTTGCTGCTGCAAAAATTCGTAAGTTCTCATCACCGTATTGGGGTTTACCTCCAGCTGCATGGCCAACTCTCTCACGGAAGGGATCCTTTCGTCTGCCCTCCATTGTTTAAGCAAGACTTTTTCGCAGATGTAATCTGCTATTTGTAAGTATATAGAAGCCGAATCCCTGAATTGCATAATAGTTACTTTTAAGTCTTAAACTTCTTTTTCCTTCAGCCGATAATATGTGGCGAGCCAGTACACCGGTTGAAATGCGTACTTGATTAGAAAGCTGACAATGGCTCCGAGCCACAATGGCAAATTCACCTGCATCATTTTATTGTCCGACGTTGAAAACCGAAAGGCAGTAAAGTTTTCATTGATGCTGCCATGTGGTAATAACCTTGTAAGAAAGAAGCTTTCAACTAGAAAAATCAGCAGGAATAAAACAAAAAGGGCGATCATAGTTCTGATGTAGCTATAGCTGGCAAAATAGGCGGAGCCCAAAAGAGCTGCAGATTGAACAGCCGTAAAAAGCAATATGAAGTAAAAGGCCGGGTTTTTTTCTGAAGTCCTCATGGAGAAAACGTTCGTGATCTCCGCTTTATTCACACCGTTCTGAGGTAACGCACCTGTGTACGAAGGATGGAACGCATTAGCGCTGGCTACAGCCAAAGCATCTGCTATGTAAAAAACGGCTGTGAACGCAAGAAGAAAAAACACAAGGGTGAAAAAAAGTCCGCAAAGCAGCTTTTCAAGAGTAGATGCGGGCAATAAGATGTAGTTGATGCCTTTTGTTCTGGAGTGAATGTCTTTAAAAAACTGTGTTGCATAAAATGGCCCTACTAAAAACAGAGAAAAATAAAACGTAATCTCCTGCAGGCCCGGGGCCAGCGGATCATGTCGATCCGTCTTCATCACAAAAACAAACCACATAAACAACAAAGCGATTTGAGCCAGCATGGAAATGAGATACCTTTTCTTGTTTTCTGCAACATGCTTCGCTACAAGTAATCGCCAGCGCCGAAAGCTAAATTTTTGATTCATGATCTTGGTTTAGTTGGATGTGAAGACAGAGTTTACCTTAGAACCATTCATCACGATTGCTTTGTACAGCAACTCCAGGTCTATTTTACTTTCGTCTCCTGTATGGTTAGGAGCCACAATCACGTTTCCTCTCAGAGAAGATTCACTATAAAACGCCGTTTTGGTTTCAACGTCATCGTATGAGATCCTGAATGAAAGCCGCTTGCTGATATCTTCAATATTCTGGTCGAACAGTATTTTTCCCTCTTCAATGATGGTGATCCTGTCGATGAGGTTTTCAAGATCCTTCACCTGGTGGGTGCTGATGATAATGCATCTGTCTTCGTCAAGTGCTGAGGCAAGCACTTTCCTAAATTGGCTTTTCGATATAATGTCCAAACCGTTCGTAGGTTCATCCATTAACAGAAATCGTGCATTGGTGGCGAGGGCAAAAGAAATCAACACCTTTTTTTTCTGCCCATAACTCATATGCTGCAGCGTGCTACCCGCAGGAATGTCGAACAGCTTTATATAGCCGGCAAATTGTTCATAATTGAACTTGTCGTAAAATCGAGCGTGGTACTTTAGGAAGAGCTCAATGGATATATTCGGAAGAAAAAATTCTTCCGGCACCATGAAAATATCCTGTAAAAATTTTGGCTCCCTTTTTATCGGCGTCTGACCATCCACGGTTATGCTGCCTTTTTTAGGGTACAAAAGGCCAGCTATGTTGCGCAACAGTGTGGACTTACCCGTGCCATTCCTTCCTAGTAAGCCGTATACGTGACCTTTAAAAAATTGCAAACTCAGCGCATCGAACACCATCTTCTTACGATAGCTGAAATGTAGGTTCTGGATATCAATCATGAGAGAAGTTTAGTGTATTAGTAAAATAGTACACTACGAAAGTATGAGTTTTATTATAACCACCAAATAAAATGTCGACTATTTTAGAAGAACGGCGAAAAATGAGTACAGGCGTTTAATTTGTATTTTGCGGCTGCATAATGTTTAAGGAAGACGAGCAGGCGGGAGAACGCCCGAAACAACTTGTAACAAACCGGGTGTAAAGCGGTGAAGTTGAAGACCATCTAAAAATCATCTATGCAGAATGACTTACGTAAACAAGAGGCGTTACGATACCATGCTGAAGGAAAACCGGGGAAGATTGAAGTTGTTCCTACAAAAGAAGCAAAGACACAACGTGATCTTTCGCTCGCTTATTCGCCTGGTGTAGCCGAACCCTGCAAAGAAATAGCTGCTAACAAAGAAAACGTTTATAAATACACGGCCAAGGGAAACCTGGTGGCTGTGATCAGTAATGGAACGGCCGTTCTTGGCCTGGGAGATATTGGGCCAGAAGCAGGTAAACCTGTAATGGAAGGGAAAGGAGTGTTGTTTAAAATCTTTGCTGATATCGATGTTTTTGACATTGAGATTAACGAGAAAGATCCTGAAAAATTTGTTCAGATAGTGAGGTCGCTGGAACCTACTTTCGGAGGCATCAACCTGGAAGACATAAAAGCACCGGAATGTTTTTACATTGAAAAATCGCTCCGGGAACAACTAACCATCCCGGTGATGCACGATGACCAGCATGGCACTGCCATCATCAGCGCTGCCGCTCTGTTGAATGCCCTGCAACTACAAAAAAAACGTATCGATAAAGTACGCTTCGTAATAAACGGAGCCGGTGCGGCTGCAATGGCTTGCATACAGCTCTACGTTGCCATGGGTGCAAGGCCCGAAAACTTTATTCTATTCGATATAAATGGCGCGATCAGCAGGGAACGAACGGACTTAGAAGAGTTCAAAGTGCCGTTTGCCAATGCTAAGCCTGACGATACGCTCGACAAGGCATTGATTGGTGCAGATATATTCATTGGTTTAAGTATTGGCAACGTGGTTACCCAGGATATGATCCGGAGCATGGCTAAAAATCCGATTGTTTTTGCGATGGCAAATCCGGATCCGGAGATTAGCTATCCAGAGGCTGTAGCAGTGCGGAACGACCTCATTATGGCAACGGGCAGAAGTGATTTTCCAAATCAGGTGAACAATGTACTGGGTTTCCCATACATTTTCAGGGGAGCTCTTGACGTAAGGGCTACCCAAATCAACGAAGCGATGAAGCTGGCGGCAGTGAAGTCGTTGGCAGCACTTGCTCAATCGCCTGTGCCCGATATTGTAAATCTTGCGTACAACACTGGCACTATCACCTTTGGGCCCACTTACATCATACCCAAACCCCTTGACCCCCGACTGCTTGCAACCGTTGCGCCGGCAGTAGCCAAAGCCGCAATCGAAAGCGGCGTTGCTCAACGTCCGATCACAGACTGGGAAACCTACGTGAACGAATTAAACAGGCGATTAGGGCTCGATAACCAGGTGATGCGGGTGCTTGGTAGTAAAGCAAGGCGTGACCCAAAAAGAATTGTGTTTGCAGAAGCCGATAACGTAAAGATCTTGAAAGCCGCGCAAATAGTTATTGATGAAGGCTTCGGCTATCCGATTTTGCTGGGCAATGAAGCCAGGATAAATGCAATTGCAAAGGAAAACGGCATTGACATAGAAGGCCTACACA
>DASQNW010000040.1:0-13220 GCA_035644775.1 Chitinophagaceae bacterium
AACAATCACCAGGGGAAAAAAAGCAAACCTGATTATCACAAAACAAATTCCGTCGTTCAGCTATATCCCCTATGCTTTTTCGAGCAACCTTATTCACCAGGTGATGTTAGCCGGTGAATGGATAACTTCACCTTTAGACAACAGCGGCATATAGTATGAACCTTAAGCATTTCAAAACTTATAGCAAGCAGGATATTCTTTCCCTTACAAGGTTAAGGAAATACGAAACGAAAATAGGAGAGCGGGTACTCACGCTTCCACGTGCGGTTGACGATCTTTCCGTGTTTTCAGAAACTGATGCAAGATATATCGTTGTGGGAATCCCCGAAGATATTGGCGTGCTCGCCAATGGTGGAGTAGCAGGTGCAGGCACTTCCTGGCTTCCCTTTCTGCAGGCCTTTCTCAACACTCAAAGCAACGATTTTCTTGAAGGATCAGATATTGCAATAGCAGGATGCTTTGATTTTGGAGATATTCAGTACCTGATAGAAAGAAATGCCTTTGACGTTGAAGAAAGAACAGATGCTTACCGCCACGCTGTTTCCGCCGTGGATGAAGAAGTAGAAAAGCTGGTAAAGGCAATCATTGTAGCCGGAAAAACACCATTGATTATTGGGGGCGGCCATAACAATGCCTATCCACTAATTAAAGGAACAGCAAAGGGTCTGCACCAGGCACAGAAAGTTCCGCTGGCACAAATCAATTGCATCAACCTTGACGCACACACCGACTACCGCCCGGCAGAAGGACGGCATAGCGGCAATGGATTCCGATACGCTGAAGAAGATGGCTTCTTATTGAAGTATTGTGTTGTGGGTGTGCACGAAAACTCTTTGCCTCAAAACGTGTGGATGGATATCGTCAATAACCCGTTCATAGACTGCATCACGTTTGAAGATGTTTTTATACGGCAGAAAAGAAATTTCATGCAGGCTGCGGCTCACGCGGTAAGCTTCACAGAAGATAATTTCACCGGCCTGGAGATCGACCTGGATGTTGCTGCTCACGTGTTATCCAGCGCTGCTTCACCCTCTGGTATTTCAGAACTGGAACTACGGCAATACATCTCATATGTAGCGGCCACAGCCAAAGTGGCCTACCTGCACATTTGCGAAGGAGCCGCACAGCTCGCAGACGGCCGAACTGACCATCTGCTGGGGAAGCTAATCAGCTTTCTTGTTATTGATTTTATCAAAGCAAGAAACGAGCACCCAGGTCGCTAACCTTCCTCCATCAACATTATTTTTTCAAAAAGCTCCTCATAGCTCTGGTTAAGTTGCTGCAACTCTGTTGTCACCAGCTTGTATGAGCTTTCAGCTTCTGAGAACTTGTGTATGTTGGCATAAGTAGACGGATCAGAAAGTGTCTGCTCAAGCAATCTTTTCTTCTCCGTTGCTTTGCTAATATTTTCCTCCACTTGTTGAAATTTCCGCTGCAGCCGCTGAAGTTCCTTTTTGGCTTCCCGATCAACTTGTGTTTGACCATTGGCAGCTGCAACTTGCTCTTTCACCTGCCGGGGAATAGAGGGCTCTTTGATGACATTGTTAGGGGATGATTCTCTTGATTTCTTCTGCTCCTCCACCTTAGCCGCCATTCTTTGTTTCCATTCAGCCCATTCGTCATAGCCCCCCTTAAATTCTTTAATCTGGTGATCGACAATTTCCCAGATCTTATTCGCCGTTTTTGAAATAAAGTACCGGTCATGACTCACCAGCACATAGGTGCCGCCATATCGATTCAGTGCATCAATCAAAAGTTCTGTTGAGTGCAGATCCAGGTGGTTCGTCGGTTCATCTAAAAGAAGAAAGTTTGCTTTGCTTAGTATGGTTTTGGCCAGCGCTACCCTTGCTTTTTCTCCACCGCTCAAAACTTTTATTCTCTTGTCGGCATCATCGCCGCTAAACAAAAAGCAACCGAGCAACGTGCGTAGTTCAAGTTCGGTCTTTTGAGTTCCGGCTTCTTTGAGTTCGTCGAGTATGGTGTTGTTTAAGTTGAGTGCTTCGAGTTGATGTTGCGCATAAAAAGCTTCTTCCACGTTATGGCCCCATTTACGTTCTCCATCAAACTGCTCGTTGCCGGAAATGATCCGAAGCAAAGTAGACTTGCCCTTTCCGTTGGCACCGATAAGGGCAATTTTATCACCTCGTTCAACCTCGGCTGAACTGTCTCGTAAAATTTCTACTTCCTTAAAGCGTTTATGAATATTCTTTAATTCTACCAACACTTTTCCCGGTGTTTTCTCCACGCTGAAATTTATCCGGAGATCTGGCCGCTCCATGGCTGTTTCTTCAATTCTATCGAGCTTTTCCAGCCGTTTGATAGCACTTTGCGCTGCTGCAGCCTTTGTAGCCTTGGCTCTAAAGCGCTCGATAAAACGTTCCTGCTGCCGTATATATTCTTGCTGGTTTTCAAAAGCTCTTTGCTGCAGTTCTACACGCTCCGACTTTTCCCTTTCATAAAAACTGTAGTTGCCATTGTAGTAGTGCAATTCTTTTTGATAGAGCTCCACAATTTTCTTTACCATCCGGTTGAGAAAATACTTGTCATGGCTCACAATAACCACTGCTCCCTTGTATTGCTGCAGGTATTTTTCGAGCCATTCAATTGAGGGAAGATCCAGGTGGTTGGTAGGCTCATCGAGCAACAGTAAATCAGGCTGCTGCAAAATCATCTTGGCAAGCAATACTCGCATGCGCCACCCTCCGCTAAATTCTCTATATGGTCGCTGAAGGTCCTCATTATTAAAACCCAGGCCCTGCAATACTTCCTCTGTCTTGTGTTCTGCTGTGTAACCGCCCGCCTCCTCGAACTCATGCAACTTTTCACTATACAACATCAACAGATCATCCGTCGAATTCTTTTCAAGTTCTTTAGCAATACGCTCGATCTCCTTTTCCGAAGCTTTTACCTTATCAAAAGCATGTAAGGCCACTTGCAGGATCGACTCGTTCGTATCAAAGCTCAAAAGATCCTGGTGCAGGTATCCTATACTGGTGCTACGGCTTCTTTCCACCGTACCGGCAGAAGGCTGATACTCTCCTGCAAACAGTTTTAGCAGTGTTGATTTCCCCGTGCCGTTGTAGCCGATTAAACCGATTCGTTCACCCGGGTGAATATGCCAGGTTGCTTCCTTTACAATTACCCGTGCACCAAATTCAAAAGTTACATTTTGCAAACCCGCTAACATATGCGTAAAGATAATTGCTGTGTTGCTATTCTACTGTTTCAGCACTGGCTGCAAATGTGAATTTTAAGAAATCACCGGCAGGAACAAATTGTTAATATGGCAAATCTGCCCTTACTGCTGCCGTCAGCGATTATCTTTGCACTTAAACTTTTACTCATGAAAAAATGGTTACTGCTGCTTGTGCTGGCGGTGGTTGGTGTGCTGACCTGGTATTTATTTGTGACAAGGAAAAAGCCGAAAGATGAAACTCCGAAGCAGCAACCGATTGCGGTGAGTAAACATTCCGATGAATTCAATCAGTCGATGAATAAAGTATTGGGCTCTTATTATGCACTCACAAACAACTTTGTAAACTGGGATGCTGCTGCAATAAACAATAACGCTGCGCAATTGAAAAAGGACCTTCAGCAGGCGAAATTCGAAGAAATAAAAAAAGACACGCTCATACACCAAACTGCCAGCACCTATCTGGATGCAATGAATGCAGAACTGGGTACCATAATCCAATCAGCCGATATTGCTGAAAAGAGAAGAGCATTGAATAACTTTTCAGATAACATGTACAACCTGATACGCACAATACGGTACGACAGGGCGAAGGTTTACCTGCAAGAATGTCCAATGGCATTTAATGATGAAGAACCGGGTGTTTGGTTAAGTGGCACAGATTCTATCCGCAACCCCTATTTAGGCCTCCACCACCCAAAGTATAAATCAGGTATGTTGGAATGTGGTTCCACAAAGGAGACGCTTGACTTTACCAGCCGGTAAGCTGAATAAAATAAGATGAAGTTTGTCTCTTGGCTGATTTTCTTTACTTCCTGGTATACGGCTGCTTTAGGGCAAAACAAGTTTACCATCAACGGCTATGTTCGTGACAGTGTCAGTGGTGAAACAATTATAGGTGCTACCGTTACAGTACATCAACTCTCAAGATCCGTCAGCACAAATCAATACGGCTTTTATTCCCTTACTCTCGATTCTGGCGTTTACAATCTCACGGTCTCACATGTTTCTTTTCTGTCAAACTCGAAAGAAATTTCACTGACTCAAAATTTGAGTGAGGACTTCTTGCTGTTGCAGCGTTCGGCTGCGATAAGCGAGGTGGTAGTGTACAGCCGAAGAAAAGATGCAAACGTGCGTAATGCGCAAATGGGAAAAATAGATCTTTCCATAAACCAGATAAAGAATATTCCCGCCTTTCTCGGAGAAGTGGATATTCTTAAAACCTTGCAACTATTACCTGGCGTTCGTAATGCAGGCGAGGGAAATTCCGGCTTCTATGTAAGAGGTGGTGGCCCCGATCAAAACCTTATCATGCTTGATGATGCGGTAGTGTACAATACAGGGCACCTGTTTGGATTCTTTTCTATATTCAACTCAGATGCAATAAAGAACACCTCTCTCATAAAAGGTGGAATGCCTGCACAATACGGCGGCAGGATTTCTTCCGTACTTGATATCGCCATGAAGGACGGCAACAACCAGCAGTTCCAGGGTGAAGGTGGTATTGGCCTGATTGCATCGAGGCTTTCTTTGCAAGGTCCACTTAAAAAGGACAAGGCAAGCTATATTGTTTCAGCCCGGCGAACTTATATAGATGCTTTGGTAAAACCCTTCATCAAGAAGAGCAGCAATTTCTATGGGTCTGGCTATTATTTCTACGACCTGAATGCAAAAGTGAATTATCGCTTTTCTGATAAAGACCGTTTGTACCTGAGTGGCTATTTTGGAAGAGATGTATTTGATTTTGTAAATACCACCCGATCATTCAAATCTAATATTCCTTGGGGTAATTCAACAGCTACCATACGCTGGAACCACGTGTTTGGCACAAAGCTTTTCTCTAACACCACCTTGGTATATAATGATTACAAATTCAGGTTTGGCGCCTCGCAGGATAACTTTGAAGTGGCACTTTCATCAGGCATCCGCGACGGAAATGTGAAGGTTGATTTTGATTATTACCCGATTCCTTTTCACCATATCAAATTCGGTGCTCAATCCACCTACCATAAGTTTACTCCAAACGTAGTTTCGGGGCGTCAGGATTCAGTAGTGTTTGAGCCCAGTAACGAAAGTGTGAAGTATGCACTTGAAAAAGCCGCTTATATACAAGACGACTGGGATGTTTCTAGAGCTTTGAAGATAAACTACGGCCTCCGCTGGAGTGGGTTCAGCCAGATAGGTCCGTACACAAAGTACGTGAGGGATGAAAACCGAAACAAACTAGATAGCGCGACGTACAACAGCTTTGGGCGGGTGAAGTCGTATACAGGTATAGAACCACGCTTTACCGTGAGATATACGGTAAACGAGACAAGTTCAATCAAAGCATCAGCCACGCGTAATTACCAGTTTATCCATTTGGTGAGCAATGCGGGTTCAACCTTGCCGACTGATCTCTGGGTGCCAAGCACCTCTGTGGTAAAGCCTCAGATCAGTTGGCAATATTCAACAGGATACTTCAGAAATTTCAACAACAACCAGTTTGAAACTTCGGTGGAACTCTATTATAAAGACATGCAGAACCAGATCGAATACAGGGAGGGTTATACTCCCGGTATTGCTGATCCAGAAGAGGAATTTGTTTTTGGAAACGGCTGGAGCTATGGCTCAGAGTTTTTCATCAACAAAGTGCAGGGCAAACTAACAGGTTGGGTGGGGTATACGCTTTCATGGACCTGGAGGCAATTTGCCGACTTAAACGAGGGAGAAAGATTTCCTGCAAAATACGACAGACGTCATGATCTGTCTGTAGTTGCCACCTATGAGTTGAACAAGCGCTGGCGCTTCGGATCTGTTTTTGTTTACGGAACAGGAAATGCCACATCGCTACCGGAGCGGTTTTATTTTGTAGAAGGAGTGCTTACTCAGGAATATAGTAGGATAAATCAATACAGGTTACCAGCATATCATCGGTTCGATTTGTCTGCTACATATACACCAAAGCCTAATCCAAAAAAACGTGTGCAGGGAAATTGGGTGTTCAGCATCTATAACGTGTATAGCAGATTGAATCCATACTTCATTTATTTCGACCAGAGCGGCAGCGCTTTCAACGGCAGCTTGCAGGTAGATGCACGACAGGTTTCGCTCTTTCCTATTTTGCCTTCGGTTACGTGGAATTTTCGGTTTTGAATGGTGCTTGCGTATTTCTTAGAACTGGTGATTTTCGCCCCGTGCTTCATAAATAAACCGCACAGCAGCATTTCTCTGGTGCGTGGATGTTAGGAAAAGTTTGAACTTTCTTGTTCCGGCACTTACAATGAGCAAGGCTGTGTTGGGGGGTATTGAACCGAGGTTTTCGGCCACCATTACTACTTCCTGCATTTGTTTAGAAGCATCCATTCGCACATTCAGCGTAATGGGTTTGATGCCGAGGCGTTGGTTGCTCAACACCAGCTTATTATTTACCAGAACAGAAATGCTATCATCATCGATTTCACCATTATCATAAAAGTCAAGTCGAATATTCCCCGTATCAACTTTTATTTCATGAATTCCATAAAAAGCAGATTCATTAATCCTGCTCAACACGATCCTGCCTGGCTGGCACGGGGCCTTGGTATCGACTACGACACCGCTCCAGTCCCCACTCAATGATTCTTTGTTATTATCTGAATACCACAGGTCGTAGGTTTTCACGCAGGGAGTGCAGTCAGTAGGAATCTGCGCAGCAAGAACGTTTTTTTCATTGATGGTAATGCTTCTTGTTCTTGGATGATAAACACCTTCGAAGCTTTTTTTTACATAGTTTCTTGTGTCAGAGTAGTGGTAGCATATGCCACTCACTTTTGTGTCGTTGATAGCAATCTGCAATTCAAGGTTGTATGTAGGATAACATCCGCCCGGCTCCTGTGTAAGAGTGCCTTTCCAGAGACCGCCGAGCTCCTGCGCTTTCGGAGAAAGATAAAGCAGCTGAAAAATTATTATGGCCAGGAATCTCTTCACTAATGAAAAGTAAAGACTTTACCTGCTCCGCTTGCAAAATTTTATGTGAACGGTCGATTAATCGCTTCCCTGATATCGAAAGCGCACCATCGCATTTTTTTGATTTGTAGAAGTAATGCGTACCTGGTAGCGTTTATCGCCGTCTTGAACAATCATCAAGGAAGTGTTCGGTGGAATTCTGCCCATGTTTTCTGCCACCATCACGAGCACATGCTCCGGTTGGTCTTCATTCAATTTCAAAGTCAGCGCTATCGGGGATGCAGATAAACGCTTGTTCGCCAGCACCAACTGATTATTCAGGTACACCGATATGGTGTCATCATCAATTTCTCCATTGTCGTACAAGCGAACCTGTACTTCTTTGCTGGTAACTACAACAGTTTGTGCAAGCTCGTTCTGACGGGAGCGGGTGGTCGCAGGGATGTTGAGTGGCAAAGGAGTTGAAGGCTTTGCAGCTTCTACTTTTGCAATCGGTGGTTGCACTGATCTTCTGGTTGTGTCCTTTTTTTCACTTGTTGCAGTAGGCTTTTTTGGTACGGGTTTTTGGCTGATGGGAGGTGCAGGAACTTTTCGGGGCGGAGTACCCGGTGTTTTTTTCGGAACAACCTTAGTAGTAGGAGGCGGAGTTTTCGTTTCAGGTTTATTACCGGCAGTTGTTTGCTTCCTTACCGAGGGCTTATCCCGCAGAAAAGGTTCAACATAAAAATCAGAGGTAGGCACTTTCCGGAGAAATACTTTTCCCCCTCCACAACCTTCGCCTCTTCGTACGCCCGACCGCAGATCAGCTTTTTCATACCTGCTTGTGTAAGATCCTTCTAGGAATTCTTCCTTGCCAGATTTCGTATACTCGAGCAGGCACTTCATAATACAAGCTACAGAGCTGTGCGACATCCGAACTTCTACTGTTCTGATCTCCTGAACCAATGCGGTTTTACTTGCAGTGTTATAGTTGCCTGTCAACGTTGCTTTGCCATAAAACACTGTAGTCAGATAAGAATACGAAACGCCGGTAATTCCCTTTTTTTTCGACTGCTCTATTTGTAATTCGAACTTGTACTGGTCGTAACCGTCAGTGATGAAATATCCCCTCCAGATGCCTGTGAGATTTTGTGCTGAAGCCGTTGATGCTACGAGTGTAGCCAGAATTATCACAGGTACAATGTATTTGCGCAGCCATAAGATCATCACCGTGTGAAATTAAATATTAAGCCCTTGTCAAATCCAGCACTGTGGCAAAGAGTTGTTAATTTTGCCGCTCTTTTTTGGAACAAGAGACGTATTATGATCAATATAAAATTTCCGGATGGTGCAGTAAGGCAGTATGAAAAAGGCGTTAGCTCACTCGATGTTGCTAAATCCATTTCGGAAGGATTGGCAAGAAAGATCTTAGCGGCCGAAGTGAACGGGCAGGTTTGGGATGCCACCCGTCCTATTGATGAAGATGCAAGCCTGAAACTGCTTACCTGGGATGACCATAGTGGTAAAAGCACCTTCTGGCACTCGTCGGCGCATTTGATGGCGGAAGCCATAGAAGCATTTTTTCCGGGAGTGAAGTTTTGGGTGGGTCCACCAGTCGAGAATGGCTTTTACTATGATGTTGATTTAGGTGACCGCTCTGTTACAGAGGAGGATCTTCGGAAGCTCGAAGTGAAGATGGCCGAACTGGCAAAACAAAGCAATCCGTATGTGCGAAAGCCGGTTTCGAAAAATGATGCAGTTCAATATTTCACTGAAAAAGGTGATGAATACAAGCTTGACCTGCTGCAGGGGCTGAATGATGGAGAAATAACTTTTTACACACAAGGTGCTTTCACCGATCTCTGTCGCGGGCCGCATATTCCACATACGGGTTTTATTAAAGCGATAAAGCTAACAAACATTGCCGGAGCCTACTGGAAAGGTGATGAGCGGAATAAGCAGCTGATACGTATTTATGGCGTCACCTTCCCATCGCAAAAGCAATTAGATGACTACCTGCAATTGCTGGAAGAAGCAAAAAAACGCGACCATAGAAAACTTGGTAAAGAGCTCGGCATCTACACCATGGATGATGATGTTGGGCAGGGGCTGATCATGTGGATGCCGAATGGTACGGTGATCATTGAAGAACTGGAAAAACTTGCGAAAGAAACGGAAAATGATGCAGGATACAAGAGAGTAGTCACACCACATATCGCTAAAGAAAGCATGTACCTCACGAGCGGTCACTTACCCTACTATGCAGATAGCATGTATCCCCCGATGGAGATGGAAGGAGAGAAGTACTATCTCAAATCGATGAACTGTCCGCACCACCACAAAATCTTTGCAGCAGAACCTAAGAGCTACCGGGATCTGCCTTATCGCATTGCTGAATACGGAACAGTGTATCGCTACGAGCAAAGTGGTGAGTTGTTTGGCTTAATGCGTGTGCGGTGCCTCCACATGAATGACGCACATATTTATTGCACCAAGGAGCAGTTCGATGAGGAGTTTAGAGCCGTTAACGAAATGTACTTGAAGTACTTTAAAATCTTCGGCATTGACAAGTACGTGATGCGGTTGTCACTGCATTCTCCCGAAAAGCTGGGCGTGAAATACGTGAATGAACCTGAGTTGTGGAAAGAAACAGAAACCCTCGTGAGAAATGTGTTGCAGGCATCGAATATACCTTATGTTGAAGTGCAGGACGAAGCGGCTTTTTACGGGCCAAAGATTGATGTTCAGATCTACAGTGTTATTGGAAGAGAGTTTACGCTGGCGACAAACCAGGTGGATTTTTCGCAGGGCAGGAGCTTCAAGCTGGAGTTTACAAATCAAAAGAATGAAGCAGAAACTCCGTTGATCATTCACCGGGCGCCGTTGGGTACGCATGAACGGTTTATAGGCTTTCTTCTGGAACATTATGCAGGTAAATTTCCCGCGTGGTTAGCACCACTGCAAGTAAAGATTTTGCCGATAAGTGACAAATTCGTTGATTACGCCAAAACAATTTTGGCAAAAGCTAAAAAATCTGATATTCGTGCTGAAATTGACGACAGGAGCGAGAAGATAGGCAAGAAGATTAGGGATACAGAGGTTATGAAAGTGCCCTACATGTTGGTAGTCGGTGAAAAGGAAATGAACGAAGGAAAAGTTTCGGTACGCAGGCAAGGTAAAGGTGATCTGGGATCGAAAGATGTGGATGAATTTTTGAATGAGATCATCAGTGAAGTAAGAGAACGCAGAAGTGAATAACAGGCCGCAGCGATATACGGGCAGAGCAAAATCATTCGGCAGAAACTTAAAACAAAAAAGAAATGTCCACGAGTCTGTAGACTGTCGACTTAGGCTTGTAGACTAAATGTTATGGCATTACCCAACAAAGGTTTTAGACCTGGCGGATTTAACAGGGGAAAGTTTGCTCCAAGAAGAGAAGCCGAACACCGTATAAATCATCACATAAGAGTGCCTCAGGTGCGTTTAGTGGGCGACAACGTAACTGTAGGCGTTTACTCCACACAGGAAGCTATGAAAATAGCTCAGGAGCAACAACTGGATCTCGTGGAGATTTCACCTCAGGCCGATCCTCCCGTTTGCAAGGTAATTGACTACAACAAGTTTCTGTACGATAAGAAGAAGAAGGAAAAGGAGATGAAGGCAAAGGCGAAAACAACGGAGATGAAAGAAATCCGTTTCACGCCAAACACCGACGACCACGATTTTGATTTCAAAGCAAAACATGCTGAGAACTTCCTCAAAGAAGGCAATAAAGTAAAAGCTTACGTGCAGTTTAAAGGCCGTGCCATTCAGTTTAAAGACCGTGGCGAGCTATTGCTACTGAAATTTGCTGAGCGGCTCGCAGAATGTGGCACTTTAGAAAGCATGCCCAAACTGGAAGGAAAACGCATGCTGGCGATCTTTACACCCAAAACTGGCAAAAAACCTAAAGAAGCAAAGGCACAGGCATAATCCTGCTGATTTAAAAAATAGCAGAGAGCAGCCCGAAGGCTGCTTTTCTACTTTGTAGTAGCGAGAGAACAACTTACCTTAAAGGCGTAGAGCTGTAATTCAGCTAAATCACTTAATTTTGCCACCCGTTTAGAACGGCCATTGCTTAAAGAGGCTCCCTAAGAATTCCGCCGGTGCGGTTTCGCCTCAAGGGCTTAATATTTAATAGCATTTAAAAATGCCAAAGGTTAAAACGAACTCCAGTGCCAAAAAGCGCTTTAAAGTGACCGGCACAGGAAAGATCACTCACCAGAAGTCTTTCAAAAGACACATTCTTACAAAAAAATCGAAGAAGCAGAAACGTGCAATGTCAATAGACAACGTTGTATCAAAGGCAAATATGGATTTCGTTATGCGCTTGTTACGTTTGAAGTAGAAAAACTTCTTAATCTCAAACTGTATAACTAAAACTTTCCTCTTAAACTTATTGCGTACAACTTAAAACTTATCAGATATGCCACGTTCCGTTAATGCAGTTGCTTCCAAAGCACGCAGAAAAAAGATACTCAAGCAAGCCAAAGGTTTCTACGGCAAGCGTAAAAACGTATACACTGTTGCTAAGAATGTAGTAGAAAAAGGTATGACCTATATGTATGTAGGTCGTAAACTTAAGAAAAGAGATTATCGCCGTCTGTGGATAGCCCGTATCAATGCGGCTGTTCGCGAAGAAGGGTTAACTTATTCTCAATTCATCCATTTGCTATCGCAAAAAGGTATCGGCCTTGACCGCAAGATCCTAGCTGACCTCGCCATGAACAGCCCTGAAAGTTTCAAGGCACTCATTGCGCAGGTGAAATAAGCATCGTTAGAAATAGATTAATCAGCCGTTCCTCTTTTAAAAACCAGGAACGGCTTTCTTTTTGTATAACAGGAACCTATACTTTTGTGCACACAATCCTGTAATTGACCAACCTGTTTAGCTAAATGACCAATTCATATCTTGGCCTTGTTCAACAAACCTTCAACTTTCCGCAGGAAGGTTTGGAGGTTAAAGACGGCTACCTTCAATTTAATGGCTTAGACATCAAAGCGCTTATTGATAAATATGGTACGCCATTAAAACTCACTTACCTGCCGAAAATTGGCATGCAGATCAACAAAGCAAAGCAGATGTTTGCCAATGCAATGAAGAAGTACAAGTATGAAGGCAAATACTATTATTGCTACTGTACTAAGAGCTCCCATTTTTCCTTTGTAGTACAAGAAGCTTTAAACCATGATATCCACCTTGAGACTTCGTACGCATACGATCTCGATATAGTGAAAAGGTTATACGAAAGGAAGAAAATCAACAAAGACATCTTTATCATCTGCAACGGCTTTAAACAGAAAAATTACACCAGGAGAATTGCGCAATTGATTAACTCCGGATTTAAGAACGTAATCCCAATTTTGGATAACAAAGAAGAATTACTTGCTTACCGTAAATCGGTCCGGCAGCCATTTAAATTAGGCATCAGGGTAGCTGCCGAAGAGGAGCCTACGTTTCCGTTCTATACTTCGCGGCTGGGCATCAGGACAAAAGATATACTGGAATTTTATGTAGACAATATAGAAGGATATGAAGATAAGTTTCAGCTGAAGATGCTTCATATTTTCCTGAACAAAGGCATCAAGGATGATATCTATTACTGGTCTGAGCTGAACAAGATTATCAACCTTTACTGCCAGCTAAAAAAGATTTGTCCAGAGCTCGACTCGATCAACATCGGCGGTGGCTTTCCTATAAAGCACTCTTTGGGTTTTGAATATGATTACCAGTTTATGATCAACGAGATCGTGAGCAATATCAAAGCTGCGTGCAAACGTACCAAGGTTCCAATGCCACATATATTTACCGAGTTCGGCAGCTATACTGTGGGCGAGAGTATGGCGCATATATATAGTGTCATAGGGCAGAAGACACAGAACGATCGTGAGAACTGGTACATGATTGACTCGTCTTTTATCACCACACTACCAGACACCTGGGGCATCGGCGAAAAATTCCTGATGCTGCCGATTAATAAGTGGGATCATGACTATCAGCGTGTGGTGCTGGGTGGCATTACCTGCGACAGCCATGACTATTATGATTCAGAAGAGCACATCAATGAGGTTTTTTTACCCA
>DASQNW010000041.1:0-13465 GCA_035644775.1 Chitinophagaceae bacterium
TTACGGATATAACTGATTGTACACGTTTGTACACGGATAAGAATTGATTAACTTGAAGAAAGATTTCTCAATGCTCCAAACTACTGTCGCAAAAACATGTCTTACCTGCGGAAAAACCCTAAGTGGAAGGGCTGATAAAAAGTTTTGCAACGATTATTGTCGAAATGCTTACAACAACCAATTGAAGTCTGCCGACAGTAAGGTAGTTCGTAACATCAACAATGCGCTGATCAAGAACCGTCGCATCCTGGAAAATGCCCTTGGCCAGGAGGAGATGACCAAAACAACCAGAGACAAATTACAGCAGCAAGGCTTTCAATTTAAATACCTAACCCACACGTACAGCAACAAAAAGGGAAATACCTATTTCTTTTGCTATGAGTATGGCTACTTACCGCTGGAGCATGACTGGTATTTGATTGTGAGGAGGAAGGAAGAATAAAAAAACCCCGCTATTGCGAGGTTGTGGTGTGGGGCGGGATCGAACCGCCGACACAAGGATTTTCAGTCCTTTGCTCTACCGACTGAGCTACCGCACCATTTTGCCGGGCAGCAAAAATAAGGAAACTCACAGACAGCTGTGAAAAACTCGAAAAGTTTTCGACATCAATTTCCATACACGCTCAGGAACTTGATTCGCATAATCTTCAATTGCTCCCAGTTGTAATTGCCATCAGCCAATTCTTCCTTAGCAACATCAAGCGATGAAGTCTCGCAACCCTTAAAATAATCGATGATCTCCTGTTGCTCATATTCATCAAGCATATCAGAGATAGCATAATCAAGATTGAGCCTGGTACCGCTGGCCGCGATAGTTTCCATTTCTTCTAAAAGATCGTCAAGCCTCAGGTTTTTGTTGCGTGCAATGTCATCTAAAGGTATCTTCTTATCTACCTGCTGTATAATATGAACCTTGTTGCCACTCTTGTTGACAACACTTTTCATCACGAAATCGTCTGGCTTTTCAATGCCATTTTCATCAACATACCTGGAAATCAACTCCACAAATGGTTTTCCATAGCGGATAGCCTTGCCCTTGCTCACTCCCTGGCATCGCTCCAATTCGGCCGTCGTAGTAGGGTACATTGTAGACATGTCCTGCAGAGATGATTCAAGGAAGATGACAAATGGTGGTAGGTTTTTTTTCTTAGCTTCCTTCTGCCTCAGCTCTTTCAACATCTCGAACAGCCTCTCATCGACGGCAGCACCTGTGGCTATTTCTGCTCCTTCTTCGTCGTCAGCATTCGCGTCTTCAAACAAGTTATTCAAAACAATCTCGAAAGAACCCGGTTTTTTGATAAAATCGTTTCCTTTCCTCGTCAATTTCAACACTCCATATTCCTCAATATCCTTCACTATCAACCCTTCAAGGAGCAATTGCCGAAGCAGAGAATTCCAGAAATGCGGAGGTTGATCCTTACCAATTCCAAACTCCGGCATGTTATCGTGCCGGAACATCTGTATTTGGGGCGTTAAATGTCCTGTGATAACCTTTACCAGGTAGTCTGCCGCAAACCGCTCATCAAGAACCCTGATTACTTGTAGCATCTTCAACACACTGTCTTTTGCTTCGATCCGCTCTTTTGGATGTTTGCAGTTGTCGCAGTTGCCACAATTTTCCTTAGTATACTCTTCGCCAAAATAGCTCATCAGCGTCTTGCGGCGGCAGACGCCACTTTCGGCATAGGCCACGGTTTCGTTGATCAGCTGTGCACCTACTTCTCTCTCGCTCAGCGGTTTATCACGCATCAGATGCTCCAATTTAGATACATCTTTGTGTGAGTAATAAAGAATGCATTTACCTTCAAGGCCGTCCCTGCCTGCACGGCCCGTCTCCTGGTAATAATTCTCAATCGACTTTGGAATATTATAATGGATCACAAATCGTATATCCGGCTTATCTATGCCCATTCCAAAAGCAATTGTTGCTACAATCACCTGCACCTCCTCGTTCAAAAACTGATCTTGCCTGTCTGACCTAAGTTTTGAATCAAGTCCCGCGTGATAAGCAACTGCTTTCACTCCATTGGCCATTAGCATATCAGCCAATTCTTCAGTGGTTTTTCTATTTAGTGTATAGATGATCCCGCTCTTACCCCGGTTTTGAAGTATAAACCGGACCATACTCTTCAAGGTGTCGTCTTTCTTTACCTTAGGCAAAATCTCATAATAGAGGTTTGCCCTATTAAAAGAGGAGATGAACGTTTGATGATTGCGGAGACCCAGGTTTTTCACTATGTCGCTTTGGACCTTGGGAGTGGCAGTCGCGGTAAGGGCGATTACAGGAATGTTAGGGTTGATCCCGTCGATCATGTCACGCAGCCGCCGGTACTCGGGACGAAAGTCATGGCCCCATTCGGATATGCAATGCGCCTCATCTACGGCAAAGAATGATATCTTAAGGCTTGAGAAGAAGTCAAGGTTGTCTTGTTTGGTGAGTGTTTCCGGTGCTACGTAAAGCATCTTTGTCCGCCCGGACTGCAGATCATCCTGAACCGCCTTAATTTCTTTTTTTGATAACGTGGAATTCAGAAAGTGAGCCACGTCGTCCTTGCTGCTATAGCTTCTCACCAGGTCTACCTGGTTCTTCATAAGTGCGATGAGTGGACTTACGATAATGGCAACGCCATCGCTAATGACGGCTGGCAGCTGGTAACATAAGCTTTTGCCTCCACCTGTGGGCATAATCACGAAAGTGTCACGTCCGGAAAGTAGCGATGCAATTATGCGTTCTTGTTGGTCCTTAAATTTTTTGAAGCCAAAATGCTCCTGGAGTGCCTCCTGGAGGTTAGGAGCGAGTGAAATGGCTTGGGATATAGTTGTTTTCTTTACAGATTTTTTTTTCGTAGTCGACATCAAACAGTCATTTAGGCTTTGGAAAGCATTGCTTTCCTTTCGATCAAACAGTTAGAGCGCGTTCTGCAATGAAACTCGAGCTTTTCAATGAGAAGCTTCTGCGCGGAGAGCCATTCCGGCTCATCGACAGGTACGCGAATTTAAGGCATCGAAAGGTGACCAGCCACATTTAAAGGTTAAAATAGCCGCAGTCAAATCATTAAGCTTCACGTCAAAAAATCTAATTTTGGCCGCTTGAACAAGTCCGCGCTTATAAAGGAGTCTGCCATTCGCACTATTGAGATGGAAGCTTGTGCGATTCAGCAGTTGGCCGCTCAACTAGATGATCAATTTGAAGAAGCAATAGACGTGTTGATGCAATGCAAGGGAAGAATTGTTATAAGTGGAATAGGTAAGAGTGCCGTTATTGCCCAGAAGATTGTAGCGACGTTTAATTCCACAGGTTCACCTGCGATTTTCCTTCATGCTGCAGATGCGATACATGGTGACCTGGGCATGATTCAGCAGGAAGATGTGGTGATCATTCTAAGCAAAAGTGGCAGCAGCCCTGAGATAAAGGTTTTGGTCCCACTCATAAAAAATTTTGGAAATAAGCTTATTGCTGTAGTCGGAAACACCTCTTCTTATCTTGGAAGGAAATCAGACATAGTACTGAATACCACTGTTGATCAGGAGGCTTGTCCCAATAACCTTGCACCCACCACCAGCACTACCGCTCAATTGGTGATGGGTGATGCCCTGGCGGTGTGCTTAATGGAACAAAAGGGCTTCAATACGGCCGACTTTGCTAAATTACACCCGGGTGGCACGCTTGGTAAAAAACTTTATTTGAGAGTAAATGATCTGTATACAGACAACGAAAAACCGCAGGTGGGCCCAGATGCGAGTCTAAAAGAGATAATTGTAGAGATGACACGTAAAAGACTTGGCGTAACAGCGGTGGTAGACGGCAACAAGTCTTTGTTAGGGATAATAACTGATGGTGATCTAAGAAGAATGCTGGAACGAGATGGCGTTGAAAAGGTGAGTGCCCGCAACATCATGACACCGGAAGCGAAAACGATAGCTCCAAACGCAATGGCAGTGGAGGCTCTGGACATCATGAGAACCAATGAAATTACACAGTTAGCCGTAGCTGAAAACAATAGATACCTCGGCATCATCCATTTACATGACCTGGTGAAAGAGGGGCTCCTTTAATTCAAAATGAATGGGATTGAAACACTTACAAAGTCACACCTACGTTGCTATCATGGCGGGAGGAATAGGAAGCAGGTTTTGGCCGGTGAGCCGCGTTGGCTACCCAAAGCAATTTATAGATATTTTAGGCAGCGGGCGAACGCTTATCCAGCAAACCTTTGACAGGTTTCGCAAAATCATTCCCGTTGAGAACATATTCGTGGTTACTGCAAAGGAATACGCAGGCATCACCGCAGACCAATTGCCTGGATTACCTAAAGAAAATATCATCGCCGAGCCTTTTAGGAAGAATACCGCGCCTTGTGTAGCTTATATTTCGTTCAAGCTGCTACAAAAAGATCCGGAAGCGGCGTTAATCGTAGCTCCGGCAGATCACCTGATATTGGATGAAGACAGGTTTTTGGAGCTTTGCGACGAGGCCATCAGTTTTGCCACTCAGGCAAGCGCACTGGTAACACTCGGTATAAAACCAACGTACCCCAATACTGGCTATGGCTATATCCAACACGAAGACGAGGAAGCTGCGCCTGCGGTTCATAAAGTGAAGACATTTACCGAAAAGCCCAATCTTGAGCTCGCGAAAACCTTTATTTCCAGCGGCGATTTTCTTTGGAATTCGGGTATTTTCATCTGGAAACTTGCTTGTATTACCGACGCTTTCCGGCTGCACCTGCCGGAGATGTTTGACCTTTTTTCTGGTGAACAACAACGTTTAAATACGAACGAAGAATCTGCTGCCATTGAATCGATTTACCCTTTGTGTACCTCTATTTCAATAGATTTTGGCATTCTGGAAAAAGCCTCTAACGTATATGTAATTCCGGCTTCTTTTGGTTGGAGCGACCTGGGAACCTGGAATTCTGCATGGGAAAATATGGAAAAAGACTATTGGGAAAATGCGGTTGTTGGCAGTAAGGTGATGGTTGTGGACGCTACAAAATGCGTGGTACATACTGCAGACGAAAAGTTGGTGGTGCTGCAGGGTTTAGATAACTTTATTATAGTAGATACAAAAGACGTTCTGCTGATCTGCCAAAAAGAAAAGGAACAGGAGATTAAAGAGTATGTAGGAGAGGTAAAACGCAATATGGGAGACAAATACCTCTAAGCAAACCCACCCGTTCAGCTCACCACTTATTCAACTAAAATGAATTTCAACAACATTCTTTTCCTTGACATAGAGACAGCATCTCAGTACGAAGGCTTTCAACATCTGCCGCCCGACTGGCAGGAGCTCTGGGAAGCCAAGGCACAGTTCCTTTTAAGGAACAAAGAGGGAGAAACAGCTGAGTCCATTTACGAGAAGGCGGGAATATATGCCGAGTTTGGCCGCATTATTTGCATTTCCTGCGGCTGCATACAAGGCTATGGCGAGGAAAGGAAATTGCTGATAAAATCTTTTTGTGCCGAAAGTGAGAAAAAGCTGCTGGCCGAATTTGCAGAAATGCTGGATCGCTGGGCTACCGATAACCAAAAATTTCTTTGTGCACACAACGGCAAGGAGTTCGATTATCCATACATCTGCCGAAGAATGATCATCAATGGCGTTTCGATACCCGAGGTGCTGCAAATTGCCGGACGCAAACCGTGGGATGTACGCCACCTGGACACCCTGGAGCTTTGGAAATTTGGTGATTACAAAAGTTACACCTCACTGAAGCTGCTGGCAAAGGTGTTGGGCGTTCCCTCGCCGAAGGATGATATTGATGGGAGCCAGGTGAATGCTGTGTACTGGATAGAAAAAGACCTGGACCGCATTGTTCACTATTGTCAAAAAGACGTGGTAACGCTGGCGCAGGTATTACTTCGATTTCATTGCGAGCCTTTGATCAGGTCCGAAAACGTATCCATCAAGTATGTTCAGCAGAACCAACTTTAACTCTGGAAGTAAGTGGGAAAATATGGTAGGTTATAGCCGTGCCGTGAAAGTGGGAAACACCATTGAAGTCTCCGGCACAGTAGCCACAAATGAAACTGGTGGCGTGGTTGGTGAGAATGATGCCTATACCCAAACTAAATACATCATCTTAAAAATAGAAAAGGTGCTGAACGCAGCGGGCGCTTCATTAGAAAACGTGGTTCGAACCAGGATGTTTGTGACAGACATCAGCAGGTGGGAAGAATACGGAAGAGCACACGGTGAAAGCTTTGGCAAGATTAAACCCTGCACCTCCATGATCGGCGTCAGCGCCCTGATAGCGCCAGAGTATCTGGTAGAAATAGAAGCAACTGCCGTTTTAGAACACATCTAAGCTCCCACTTAAGTAGCCACCTTGTCAACACCTACAATACATTCGAAGCTTCCTCACGTAGGCACCACCATTTTCACCGTTATGAGTTCGCTGGCCCTTGAGCACAAGGCCATCAACCTCGGGCAGGGCTTTCCTGATTTTCCAATGAACGAAGAGCTGGTGAGCCTCGTATCAGAGGCAATGAAAGGTGGTTGGAACCAGTATACGCACATGGCCGGCTATATGCCGCTCCGGGAGTCCATCGCCGAGAAAATCCTTTCGCTGTACGGCACTGCAGTAAATCCGGAAACGGATGTGACAGTAACGCCGGGCGGCACCTACGCTATTTACACAGCAATGACTACGGTGTTGCAGCCGGGAGATGAAGTCATTGTGTTTGAACCTGCCTACGACAGCTATATCCCAACCATAGAGTCGAATGGAGCAATTGCCATCAAGGTGGAGCTCAGGTTTCCAGATTACAGCATTGACTGGAACCTCGTTCGACAAAAGTTGACGGTCAAAACCAAAATGATCGTCATCAACTCACCACACAATCCCACGGGAGCTGTTCTGTCAAAAGAAGATATTGAAGAATTGAAACTGACTGTAGCCGGGACTGACATCATTATTGTAAGTGACGAAGTTTACGAACACCTGATCTACGATGGCTTGCAACATCAAAGTATTCTACGACATGCCGACCTGTTAGAACGTAGCTTCGTTTGTTTTTCATTTGGTAAAACCTACCATTGTACCGGGTGGAAGATTGGTTACTGCGTTTCGTCTGCAACACTGATGAAAGAGTTCAGGAAAATCCATCAGTTTAACTGCTTCAGCTGCGATACACCCAAGCAAGTGGCACTTTCAAATATCCTTGGAAGAAAAGAATTGTACCTGTCGCTTGGTGAAGAAATGCAGAAGAAAAGAGATTACCTGGTAGAGTTGCTCACAGCTACAGCTTTTGTTCCATTAAAATCAAATGGTAGTTACTTTCAGTGTTACTCTTATGCAAATATCTCTGAAGAAGATGAAACCACTTTTGTGATGCGTGTCAGCAAAGAATTTGGTGTTACCCTAATACCTGTTGCTGCCTTTTATTCAAAGCCCGTGAACAACAAGGTGGTGCGTTTTTGTTTTGCTAAGAAATCAACAACTTTAGAAGAAGCTGCAAAGAGACTGTCGAAGCTTTAGCAGCAAAGACCAATTTACCCGGGAATAATATTAGAGATCTAACTTAGTCAGCTTAATGAAAAAGAAAGTACTTTTTGTTTGTGTTGAAAATAGCAATCGCAGCCAAATGGCACAGGCGTTTGCAACCATGCATGGCAACGGAGAAATCGAAGCGTTCAGTGCGGGATCAAACCCCTCCGGCAAAATCAACCCAAAGGCAATTGCTGCCATGAAAGAAGTGAACTATGATCTTGCGCAACATAGCTCTAAGTCACTAAAGGATGTTGAAAGCAAAGCTCCGTTTGATGCCGTTGTAACTATGGGCTGCGGTGACGCATGTCCGTGGATGCCTGCAAAGAAGTTTGTGGACTGGCAAATTCCTGATCCCCGCGCAATGGACGAAAACCAATTCCGCGATGTTCGAAACCTTGTTGAACGCAAAGTGAAGGAGCTAGTTGCTGATCTTTGATGTTGAATCCGCTCTGCTGTTTTGGAGCAACTGCTTCTCTATACTCATCATCATTGACTAAGTTTGTATAAACTATTCGGTTGAGTTCCCTGGTTCTTCCACGCTCCTCTTATGCAATTCTCTTTTCTCTGGCTGGTGTTGTTTACGTGATTGGGTTATTTGTACCCTTGATGGACAACGATTCGGCACACCATGCAAATATTGCATTGCGCATGTACCAAACCGGAGATTACATTCATCTAATCGACAAAGGAAATGACTACTTAGACAAACCACACCTGCACTTCTGGTTGTCGGCACAGAGCTATCATGTATTTGGTGTCACCGGTTTCGCTTACAAGTTTCCGTCGTTTGTTTTCACCGTCCTTGGCACGTATTCTACATATTGTTTGGGCAAAAGTCTGTTTCATAAAGAAGCCGGCCTGCTCTCCGCCCTCATTGTCTCAACAGCTTTTGCATACATGCTGGCGAACAACGATGTAAGGATGGATGCGATTCTTACGGCAAGCATTGCCTTTGCTACATGGCAGCTTGTGGATTGGCTGAACACCAGGCGACTGGTGAATGTTGCCGGTGCAGCAATAGCTCTGGCCTTAGGTTTCTCTACCAAAGGACATATAGCTGTATTTACGCCATTGGTGAGTGTGTTCTTTTACATGCTTTATAAAAGAGATTGGAAATCTGTTTATCATAAGCACGTTCCGGTGATGATCCTGCTCTTTTTTCTGTTTATTAGCCCTGTTGTTTACTGTTACTATATTCAATACGATCTTCATCCGGAAAAAATAATCAGGGGAAGGAGCAACGTTTCAGGCGTTGAATTCATATTGTGGAAACAAAGCTTCGAGAGGTTTGAAGGAGATAGTTTTGGAAGTGATGCAAAGAACGACTACTTCTTTTTTCTGCATTCGTTTTTGTGGGCGTTTGCCCCATGGAGCATTCTGGCGTTTATTGCTTTTGTAAATCGAATCAAGCAGTTTAGAACACGTAGTGCGGAGTGGTTAACCACCGGCACTTTTGCCACCATGATGGTGTTGATAAGTGTATCAGGATTTAAGCTGCCTCATTACCTGAACATCATCTTCCCGATAGCTGCTGTGATGGTGGCATCCCACCTGCTACGAGTGCAAAATCAGGAGCGACCTCAGAGACATACAGCCGTTATTCAGATGATAGTTTGTTTTCTGCTGTTCATCGCTGCTGCCATTATCAATTTATGGGCGTTTCCAGTTAGCAATGTTGCTGTTGTCGCTGGTCTGATAGTATTCATCACTGCAGGATGGTTGCTGTTCGGAAGCTCAAAATCCAGGTTCGAAAAGATTGTGGCAGGTTCGGCATTTACTGCTCTCCTTGTTTTCTACCTGCTCAATGCAAACTTCTATCCGCAGCTGCTTCAATACCAGGCAGGCAATGAATTAGCACCACTAGTGGTGAAGAATATTGGAGCGAAGAATATGTATTTCCAGGAAGGCGAAACCAGCTGGTCGCTCAATTTTTATTCCAACACACTTCATCAGAATTTTCATGACAGCCTCATTGATACCAGAAAAAAAATATGGCTGGCTACGAACAATGAACGATTTGAGCAACTGACTGAAATGTACAGGTTTGGCAAAATATATTCGCACATAGATTTTGAGATAACAAGGTTGGAAGGAAAGTTTATAAATCCGGAAACGAGAACAGAAGCAAGCCGCAGAATGTTAATAGCCGAAGTGCTTGGAAGGAAGTAAGTTTTAAACAAAGCTTAATGATCGCGGAACTCGACATATTTGTTGTTGGTGGCGGGCCTATTGGCCTCGCTTGTGGTATAGCAGCAAAAAAGCATGAGCTCAGTTATGTAATTGTAGAAAAGGGAACGTTGGTAAACTCGCTGTACAACTATCCTTTAAACATGACCTTTTTCTCAACATCTGAAAGACTGGAGATTGGAAACATACCTTTTGTATCCATAGCGCCGAAACCCACGAGGCACGAAGCGCTTGAGTACTACCGAAGAGTGGTTGCAGCATACAGTTTAAACATTCACTTGTTTGAAGAAGTATTGTCCATTCAGAAAAGAGCAGAGTATTTTGAAATTCTCACGACAAAAACAACCTACAAAGCAAAAAACATCATTATTGCTACGGGTTTCTACGACATTCCGAATCTGATGAACATCCCCGGCGAGCATCTGCCTAAAGTGCTGCATTACTATCTCGATCCGCATAAGTATGCTTTCATGAAAGTTCTGGTAGTGGGTGCCAACAATTCTTCTGTAGATGTGGCCCTGGAAACCTACCGCAAAGGTGCTGAAGTAACCATGGTAATAAGAGGCGACCAGATAGGACAGAGGGTTAAATATTGGGTAAAGCCGGATATTGAAAACAGGATATGCGAAGGAAGCATCAAGGCTTACTTCAACTCAGAACTGGCCGCTATTCGCCCGCATGAAGTTGACATTCGAACTCCTGAAGGCATTGTGACAATCCCGAATGATTTTGTGCTTGCCATGACAGGGTACATGCCCAATTTTGAATTTCTCAGGAAGGCGGGAATACACCTCACCGAGGACCAATCATGTGCGCCAAGCTACGATGCGGAAACTATGGAAACTAATGTCCCCGGTATCTTTCTAGCCGGAGTTGTTTGCGGTGGCATGGACACGCACAGTTGGTTTATAGAGAATTCAAGAGAACATGCTGAAAAAATTGTGTCATCCATTTTCCATAAGAAAATGCATAATTCACTGCGTGATATTTGACAGTGTGGGAAGATCCTGTGCTCGCTTTATGATTTTGTAGCACCGCAAAGCGTCTGTAAAATCTTAATTTGCACCAGGGTTCTCACCTAAAAACGATTTGCTTTATGAAATTTTTTCTTTCGCTGCTGCTGTTCTGCAGCGCTACTCTCCTACGCGGTCAGCAATCAGAAATTGCCATCATTCCAGAGCCTGTTTCTATAAAAAGAACTTCGGGAGTTTTTAGCCTGCCTTCCAATATTACGATCGAAGCACCAGCATCTCCTGATCTGAAGCAAACGGTAACGCTACTGCAACAAAAGCTCTCAACAGCTACAGGCGCTGCTGTATCCACTGCAACATCATCATCTGCTGCTACGGTGAGACTTCAATTAAACAAAACGGCCGATAAACAACTTGGAGCCGAAGGATACCGGCTAAGCACTACACCCACTGGTGTGCAAATATCGGCGAATGAACCAGCCGGCCTCTTCTATGGAGTACAGACGTTTTTTCAGCTTCTGCCCAAGGAAATAGAAAGCGCAGCACCTGTTGATAAGGTAAAATGGGAGCTGCCTATCGTTGAAATTATTGATTATCCCCGTTTTGGATGGAGAGGATTGATGTTCGACGTGTCACGCCACTTTTTTACTAAAGAAGAAGTAAAACAATACATTGATGACATGGTGCGGTATAAGTACAATCTCCTGCACCTGCATCTTACGGATGACGAAGGCTGGCGCGTGGAAATAAAAAGCTTGCCCCGGCTTACAGAAGTTGGTGCATGGAACGTGAAAAAGGTGGGCTATTTCGGAGACTTTTCTAAACCCCTGCCCAACGAACCCAGGAACTTTGGAGGCTTCTATACACATGATGATATTCGTGAGCTGGTACAATATGCAAAAGATCGATTTGTAAACATACTCCCTGAAATAGATGTACCGGGGCATAGCCTTGCCGCCATTGTTGCTTATCCCGAGCTATCCTGCACACCTGGAGCAGATAAGTACGTGGTACGCTCTGGTGAACAGATCATGGACTGGTCCAGAGGAGCGCCGCCTATTGCTCTTGTTGATAATACCTTGTGCCCTGCAAACGAAAAGGTGTATGAGTTTATGGATAAGGTAATTACTGAAGTAGCACAGCTATTTCCGTTTGAATACATCCACGTCGGGGGAGATGAAACACCTCAAAACTTCTGGAAAAAGAGTGCTGCAATTAAGGCTTTGATGCAACGTGAAAAGCTGAAAGATATGCATGAAGTGCAGGGCTATTTTGAAAAAAGGCTTGAAAAAATCGTTTTATCAAAAGGTAAAAAGTTCATGGGATGGGACGAGATTATTGAAGGCGGACTCGCTCCCACGGCTGCTGTAATGAGCTGGCGCGGCATGAAGGGCGGAATAGAAGCTGCCAAGCAGGGACATGAAGTAGTTATGAGCCCTACAACGTTTGCCTACATCGACTATATGCAAGGCGATCCCGTGATGGAGCCGCGGGTATATGCAACCCTCCGGCTGAACAAAGCCTACCAGTTTGAGCCTCTTCCCGCAGGTGTAGATCCGAAATACATCAAGGGTGGCCAGGGAAATCTTTGGACAGAGCAAGTATATAATATGCGGCACGCTCAATACATGACCTGGCCAAGAGGGTTGGCCTTAGCCGAATCCGTTTGGTCGCCAAAAGAAAAAAAGAATTGGAATCATTTTTTTAAGAGAGTGGAAAAGCATTTTCAGCGATTTGATGTCGCCGAGATAAAGTATGCCCCGAGCGTGTATGAGCCAATCATTACAGTTAAAAAAAATCCTTCGCAAGAGCTTAGTATTACCCTTGCCAGCGAAGCAGAAGGCATAGATTTTTACTATACGTTTGACAACTCCTTCCCTGACCGGTTTTATCCCAAATACACCAGCCCGCTGTTGCCTCCAAAAGACGCAGTAATGCTGCGGGTGGTTTCGTACAAAGGCAAGGAACCGGTAGGGCGAATGCTCACCATTCCCCTTTCCGAGCTTAACACCAGGGCCGACAAAAAGATCAACTATCCCCAGGAATAAGTCGGAATGTACTATCGACCTCCCAATCCCGGGGCAGTTTACTTCAACTAAGCTGGCATTGCTGTTGCATATCTCATCAGAGGAGTTTTGATGACATAAAAATCTGCAGCATGAAAAATTATTTATTTGTCTTTCTCACAGCCTCAATCGTTCTTTTTACCGATTGCGCCACCAATCCTGTTACTGGCAAGCGCCAGGTAGTACTAATGTCGGAAGAGCAGGAAATTGCAATGGGAAGGGAAGCTGACCCACAGATTGTAGCTCAATTTGGTTTATACGAGGATAAAGCCTTACAGGACTTCATAACCCAAAAAGGTAAAGCAATGGCCGCCATATCGCACCGGCCAAATCTAAACTATGAATTTAAGATCGTTGACTCTGACGTTTTAAACGCATTTGCAGTGCCAGGAGGCTACGTGTACTTCACCAGGGGCATCATGGCCCATTTTAATAATGAAGCCGAATTTGCCGGTGTTCTGGGCCACGAGATCGGACATATTACTGCCAGGCATACGGTGTCGCAACAAAGTAGAGCGGTTTTGGGGCAAATTGGACTTATTGGGGCAATGATCATCCGGCCGGAACTTGCACAACTAGGTGAAGCTGCTTCCCAAGGTCTGGGCCTCCTTTTTCTTAAATATGGCCGTGATGCTGAAAGAGAGTCGGACAGGTTAGGAGTAGAATATTCATCAAAAATCAACTACGATGCACAGGAAATGGCTGATTTCTTCACAACCCTGGAACGTAAGGGAGAAGAAAGTGGCGC
>DASQNW010000042.1:0-4007 GCA_035644775.1 Chitinophagaceae bacterium
ACCTAAACCAACTATATGATTTAGAGCCATTTGTAAAAGTGGCAACATTTGAGTGTAGTCTTTTAAAAAGACAAAACTTCTAAGCCGTTTGAGTGTTACCATCTTATGAAGAAGGTAAAAAGCACGTACAATATCCGATTTATAGTTCACATGCTCTCTCTACAATCCTATAGCTGATTTTGCCAATTTGGACCTGCAAAGCGAGTTCATTAACGCTACGGATGTTATTGTGTACCTAGGCCATCAAGTTCAATAAAATCACGATTAGCGGGGCCATGCCGCTGTGTGATTTTCGCCGGCTGAAAGACAGCATCACCGACCGCTACGGCTATTTTTTCGACAAAACTCAAGAAACTTTTTCGCTTCTCGAATGTGTCCGGCATCAACCAATGCGGTTCCTACCAAATAGGCTGTGTTTTTGAACCCTTCGCTAAAATGTATTGTAAAAGCGATGCCATAAAGCTGACCTGCAATAAACATAAGTCTGTCCCTATTATTCACTGGTGATATTGATAAAACGGCTGTTGTACTTGCGACCAACAGCCGTTCTTGCGCATTGGTGTAGTTGCTGACCGTTTCTGGTTCCGATAGCTAGAATAAATTTACCTATGCCACGATTTTTTGCCACAAATTCTGATCTATGATTACAAATTTGATAGGAGAATAAGTATCCGCTTAACTGCTTTTTGCGCCTATCGAATTGCCTATAAAAAGCCCTTTCCAAGTTTTTAAAATCAAATGGGACCGGAAGGCACAAACAAAGATCGAAAGGAGATAGATGAGCGAACGAAAAATACATGAAACCTCAATCAGTCTATGGCTGAAGCCGAAAAAGGGATTTGATATATTTTAGAAAATAACTATCTTATACCTGTCGTTTACAAGCTTCCATCATGACAAAACAACTGCTGCCTCTGGCTCTTTTACTCTTCGTTAGTTGTAATAGGACGGTTAGTGAGCTGCTCTCTTCAGATAAAAGTATTTCTTCTGTTGTTTTCAAAATGGAGGACAATCCTGGTCTATTCGCCGACGTTTCAGGCATTGTTTCAGCTGACAGCATAAAATTTGATATTCCCTCGAATGTTGCTATCACTAACCTTACACCTATAATTGATTTCAAAGGGAAAAAGATACAGCCAGCTAATAAAGTCCCACAGGATTTTACATACGGGAAAAGGTATATAATTACCGCTGAAGATGGAAGCACCCATTCTTATAATTTCAAAATAAATCAAACTTTAGCTGATACGCCCACACTTATTTTGGGCACCTGGAAGATTATAAAGGATTCGGTATCTAATATCAACTGGAGTAATCCCGCCGGTGGCGACCCTATACCAGGCGTTTATAATGGGAGGCCAGAGGACTACTGGAAATTTGAAGCAAATGGCGTTTTCTCCGGAAGGGAGAATAATATTTCAGGAGCCGATACTTACAACATTTTGCCAGATGGAAGGCTAGATATCCCAGTTTGGAGTGTACAGTATGGTCCTGGCACCATTGAAAAGCTTACCAATACAGAGTTCATTGTTTATTTTACTGCGACAAGTGCCAATGGTGGGCATTACTATAGAAAGGTTTACCTGAAACGCTAAACTTTATACGTTACAAAACCTGGACAAGCCTCAACCCAGAAAACTTTGGCATTGTTCTAATTTACTGCGCTTTCATTCCAGCCTTGATTGCAGCACCTATAATGCTGGTGAGCGGATAACCAATATAAGGAAAACAACTCCACGCCATTCCGTCCTGGTGCAGCATCAGTTGCTTACGTCCTGGGATGTTAACCAGGTACACTGATGCTCCTTGGGAATGGGAACGCTGGACGGTAGCTTGATAGTTATCACCTCTCCATTCGAAAGAAATTTCAAACATTAGGGATAAACTTACCAAATAGTTTGAACACTCCGTTACTTAACATTAGTATTTACCTTTCAGAGTGGTATTTCAGAATCCCGCTTACTAACCGATACACTTGGGCAAAGCGGTTATAATTAAGTGAGTACTATATTAATTACCGTCGCGTACTGTGTGAAATAATTAAATGGTGGTACTACCACCTTTCGGCAAGCGAAAGTCAAACAGGCAAAATATTGATTCTATAGCCATTTATCTGTGCTTCTTTTCTTTTTGCAGTATTTTTTTCAGCGGCTGCTACTATAGCTTCAAAAGAACCCTTGATCTTTAACTTTGGAGCACTGCTTAAAGAACGCTGCCTTTTTGATTTAGTCATAAGTGAATATAATCTATTTAAAGAGTATAACCTTTTTATCAACCTGCTTTGGTTTTTAGAAGTTGTTTGGGGAAACACAGCTTTTCGATAGAACAGTATGCCGTACAAATTAAAATTGGATTTGGCTCCACATTTGAGACAAACTGTCACCTAATGCCACATTTTACCAAGCATATTGAAACAGAATCAGGTAAACATGTTTTTTCCTTCAAACCGGAACATTATACTACTTTTCAATTACCTAACCCCGAGAACAGACTGATGTGGTTGATTGAGTTGAATCGACCAGTTTCTTACTTAGTCTGAAATTGTATAGCTTATCATGGAAACAGCAGTGCCCGGTTTGCTACTTTATCCTGAGTTTATTAACAAATCCATGAAAGATGAATTAATAAATGAAATTGACAGCAAAACATGGGTGGTTGATTATAACAGAAGGCTGCACTATTATGGTTACCGCGCGGTTCACACAAAGACACCCACGCAGTGTAATACCTATCAAGTATTAGCAGTTATATGGAATTGCTCTTGTAACATTTCTGCCACTTTGCCATCAGGGTTGATGGGCTGCACTTTTTTCATTATCACTTTACGGTAAGTTATAGACAACCTTCTTTCCCGGTGTTTTACATTTACATCAACTGTATCTTTTTTTGGAAGGTATGGAATGATGCCTTTTATATCGAGCGTCATCTTGCATAACATAGACGGAGCGCCTTAAAAGTAGATATTCTTTATCTCTGCAAGGGAAAGCATATTATCCTTTATAGCTGCAATGTTCGGTAGCCACTCACCAATAAGGATGATTCCTTTATACCTCTGATGCTTGTGCTGCTGATATTGATCTTTGTTATAAATTAGGTGTGGTTAAATAAAAAGGCTAACAGCGGTTAAAAGGGTTTTACAAAAGTTAGGCACCAGATCCATCTTTCAACAGTAAAATAAACCCTACATCAAATTGGTAAATGAGGCAACAGGGATTAATACACAAGCTTTTCAAACCTGCTTTCAGTTGTGTTTTGCTCTCCCACATATACTTAAATGTTAAACATAAGTATATAAATTATTTATATTCGGGTATGGATATAGAGGAAGCCATAAACGAATTCTTAAGATAGATTCTTTAGTCCAGCGAGGTATGGGTCTTGATTAGGAAACTAAATGATTTTATTCTAAACTCAAATGGGAGGAACAAATGAATGAGCTTTTAGATAACTCAACACCTTCGGGAAAAGCCTTATCGCGATTTTTAGGGAAACATGTCACATCTATTCCAGACTTTTCTAACGTTCCTTTATCCGAGACGGGGCTATTGGATAAGCTGAAAGAACATCCATTTAATCTGACCCATTTTGATGACCTCTATGATACGCTCCTGTACTCTCGTCTTATTTCTCGTGCCATTGAACTTTTCCCCCAGTTACAAAATATCATAGATTTTGGAGCCGGCAGTAGTATTCCCACTTTACTAGCACTGAACAATTTGAAAAATAAAAGGCCCCAGATCATCGCAGTTGATATCGATCCCAAAGCTTTAGAAGTAAGTAAGCAGAATGCTGAAGCGGTAGGTTTATCTGATCATTATAACTTTAAGCTCGATTCAATGCAGACACTTCTAAATACAGATATTTTCAAAAGTCGGGGTAACTTAATTGTTTCTAATCCTCCCTACATCCCCACTCCTCAAGAGATAAAAGACTATCACCTCATACCCATTGACGGGGGGGAAGATGGTACGAGATATATTCAGGATTTACTTAAATGTGAATATCCC
>DASQNW010000043.1:0-5068 GCA_035644775.1 Chitinophagaceae bacterium
GGTTTTTGATCGCTTGCGATTCATCCAGCACCACAATATCAAAAGGCAAAGACAGGAACAGCTTGATATCGCTACGGAGAGTGCCGTAGGTTGTGATTACAACATTGTGTTTTTTCCATTCCTGTACATCGCGACTGCGGATGGGTCCATGATGGATATAGTAGGTAAGTGAAGGAGTGAATTTTTTGATTTCATTTTCCCAGTTATAGATTAACGTGGTGGGGCATACTACCAGCGCAGTGAGCGACTGATATCGATCATGAAAATGTTGCATGAAGGATAGTGCCTGCACTGTTTTACCCAACCCCATATCATCGGCCAGAATACCGCCCCAGCCCACTTCGTGCAGATAATTCAGCCATTGGTATCCAGCCACCTGGTAAGGGCGAAGTATGGGTACTAGATTTTCGGGTGGAGTTATTTCCTTTATGCTGTTAAACTCCTTTATTTTTTCGAATTTTTCCTCAAGTTGAATCGTTAGTTCTTCTTCATTGCGTGTTTCGTATAATTCATCAATAACACTCAGGTGGTAGCGGGAGAGTTTCAGCTTGTCGCTTTTGCCTTCACCAACACGAAAAAGCAGGGAATACTTTTTCAACCAATCTTCCGGCAAAATCCCAAGCGTGCCATCATTTAGTTGTACAAACTGTTGTTTATTAGCCAAGGCTCTCTTAACTTCTGCTACGCTCACCCGCTGATCACCGAAGATGATGTCAACCTTTGCGTCAAACCAATCTGTATTGCTGCTAATGAAGATATGGGTAGAAGGCTTGGCTGTATTGAAACGGAAATTTTTGAGCAGCTCAAATCCGTAAACAGGCACCTTCTGTTCGTTCATAGCATCGACAAACAGAAAAAACCAGTTATTCTTCAGCACATCGGCTCCTTTCAACGCCAAAGCTGCACCATCATCAAAAACAACGAAATTGGAATGGAGTGTTCTCAACCTGCTGATAAACTCCTGCTCTGCCTCTTTGTTGCGGTGTACAATTATTACTTTTTCATCGTGGGGGAGAATCAACTCGTCTCTGTCTTTAGCTTTGGTATCGTATCCTTTGTAAGTGAAAATGGGTTGAAAAACCAGGTAGTCTCCTTTTTCCTGCAAAAGCAATTTTACCTCCGGAGCTCCGTCCTTCACTTCTTCGATCAATTCGCGATCAAATTCAATCTTGTATTCTTTTGCAAGAGGCAACACAAATCTTGTGAGTTGTGCCTTCCAGTCGTCTTTAGAAATCATCTTTTTGCCGCTCGGCATAAAATCCATAGCAAGGTTTGCGGCTTCAGTTGTGCCCCACACATACAGCTGATGATTGTATATGAAACACAAAGATGTAGGCGCTTCATTATCGTTCAATGCTAAGGAGATGGAGCTCGGCTTTGCGAAGCACTCCACCTCGTACTGCATATCTTTCTTGTGAATGGAAAATTGCGGCTCTAAATAAGCATGACTAATCTCCAACTTCTCGAGATGAGCCGTTTTAAATCCCTTATTTTTTGGCAGGTAAAAGATGGCTCTTTCGTTTTCTATACAAATCTTCTTCAATTTCGGAAGAAAATATTCCGTAATTAGTGAACGGGTTTCTTCGGGAAGCTCGTCGCCTTGCTGGTGTACAATGTTTTCCCAGAACCCGGAGAAAGGAGAATTACGGTTAATGTATTTGTTTATCTCAGTATCCTGTAGTTTTCTTGCCTGGCTTATGAGCGATTTGTCGTGCTCTTCATAGCTCTCAAGATCGATGTATTTGGAAAGCTCCAGTTTTTGAGCATTTCCCAGCAGGTTGCCTTCTTCTGAAAGCTCTGCTTCCACGATATCTATACTAAAGTGCGGGTAAATATTTTTGTTGAAATTGAAAACAACAGCAAGCCTGTTCGTAGACTCAAGCTTTAGAGGAGCAGGAGTGTCGGTTTCTATTACAGCTACCGGCTCTTCTATCTTTTTTACTGCAGAAGGAAGTGTTGAGGTAATGCGTTTGATAGAAGGGTCAAGCAATCGCAGGTAAGGTTTTCCTTCTTTGTAATTGAATTCAAACTTGCCGTTAAGATCATCGTCTAACGAATACCCGTAGGCTTCAAGCAGTTTATTCTTTTCCTTGTCCCAGTTTCTGATGGAGTCGAAATAGTTAGCTCCATACTGCCGATACAGGTAAAGGAAGACGATTAGCTTGGGAAGGCAAAGCGGGTGTTCTTCATCGACATAATCGCTGCTGGTGTCAAAGGTGCGTTCTTCGTTTCTGCGAATTATTACAGAATATTCCTGGCCATTTATCGGCACCCTTGCTCTGACAACTTCATCTTTAGCAGAATCGATGACAGGCTTATTTGTTTCGAGATAGCTTTACGCCTCAGCAAATATGTCTTGTGCGGAAAGCAAGCGCAAAGATTTTATTTCTACCGACTTCATCTTTGCAACCGTGTGGTGCTGGTCGTATACAACATTTATCGCTTTCAGCAAACCTTTGTCAATCATCTCCTGCAGTCGAAGAAGAGCAGCTGCTTCGTGGCGGCAAATATCACCGAGGTTGTAGGGGCAAGAGCAGCGGAGCGATAGTGATTTTGCATCTTTATAGTTTAGGATCTGAACCTTGTAAAATGTGGAGTAGTTATCGTCCTTCACCCTAAAGGTTGCAGCTCCAAAAAGATCATCATGTTCCAGCAGTTCGGCATAGCCAACTGCGTGTATCTTTTTTCCACGTCGAATCACTTCATCGGTACCGTGGGTATAAACGTATTTTAAAAGATAGGGTAGTGCCAAAAGAAACTCCTGTTTACAAGTTGAGGTGGTCTTCGCAATCACCAAACCAATTTAAAGAAGCCAGGCTTCTTCGTTGTGGCTGGGGCAATCTGCAAAACTAACCGAATGTGAAGGAAAAAACTATACACAAATCGTAAAAAGAGTGATAAAATCCTTACCCCAAAAACTAATACCTGATGAGGCGTTCATTCTGATAAGAGGGCAATACATTAGCTACGTCTTGCTTGAGGCAGTGGCGGATATCTTTCTCTAAACCAAAGCTGGTGAGGCGGTGGTAATGTGAAGCATTGTTACGTTTCATGAATTCGTACAAATCATCTTTCGCCAATTGATACAGGCAACTGGCCATTTGCGAGGCGTCACAGTCTATTGTAAAGTGCTGCTGCAATTTGGAAATAACTGCACCGGCAAACAGTGTATCTTCTATGTTCACTTTATCTTTCCAGCCAGCACAAGCCAGAATCACATTCTTGTTCATTTGCAACAAATGCTCACACACTGCGGAGAAGTTTAAAAAAGCCCCAGTGATTATTTCTGTTGCTCCTTTAGCCACCGCACGGTGAAGCAATTTCGTTCCGTTTGTGGTCGTGAGCACGAGAATTTTTCCCTTGATAAATTCCGTGGGGTATTCGAAGGAAGAATTGCCATACTGCAGGCCTTCGGCTACTTGTCCATCTCGCTCACCAGCAGTAATGCAAGCCATCTCTTTTCCAAGCCGAATGCATTTTTCCACACTGTCCACTGGTATTACTTCTTTTGCTTCATTGTGCAAAGCTGTAGCTATGGTAGAAGTGGCACGCAGCACATCAATCACAACGACAATACATTCTCGCACGTCGTATAAATGAAGCAGGGCCGGGGATAGAGAAGTATACAAGGTGGGTTTTTTCATGGCTGCAAAGATAGAAGGAGAAGCCATGTAATAGTTTACGGTAGCGTGGTGATTGCTCAATAATAATGCGACTATTTCTCTTGCTGAAAAATTGCTTGCCTACTAAGTTTACAGATGGTCAGGTAGTACGTAATGTTTCCACTCTTTTGTTTCTGACAACTTTTTTACAAATTCATTTCTTTTCCGCAACAGTTTACGCATGTACCCAGTGAGATACAGATAAGAGAAGCATTTACCAAACACCTGATAAGGGGCTTCAAAGTAAAACTTGTCAATCATGATGGTGCCATTCTCGCATGCTTTGAAGAAGTGCTCATGTTTCATGCATTTGAAGTCGCCGGAAAGCTGTTCATCCACAAACGAAAACGGTTTGGAGTATTGAGTGATTTTGACCGTGAGTCTTCGCTCTTTGCCTAAGTGCCGGGCACACCACGTGACTGTATCGTCAAGATCAACCAGGCCGTTGATCTTGCCATTTACCGGCCGCTCTTTGAAGTCGATCATCGATTTTTTGTGGACATCAATACTTCTGCTTAGATCAAATACGCGTTCTATTGGCGCAGCAATAAAGGTGGTGAGGTGTATTAACGGCATAGGATAGGATTAGCTAAACGGGACCTTAACCACTTTTGCCAGCAACAACTTTTCCCGGACCTTAATATAGATATCGGAATCCAAAGCTGCAAATTCTGTTTGCACGTAACCCAGGCCAATGGCCTTGCTCAGGGTAGGAGACTGAGTGCCAGAAGTGACGATGCCGATCCTTTGGCCTTCAGCGCTGCAGATATCGTAGTCATGTCGTGGAATGCCTTTGTCAACCATTTCGAAGCCAATAAGTTTCTGCTTGACTCCGTGCCCCTTCTGTTGCTGCAAAATAGCTTTTGCGGTAAACTCCTTGTTGAATTTGGTGATCCAGCCAAGTCCCGCTTCGAGCGGCGAAGTGTTATCGTCGATATCGTTTCCGTACAAACAGTAACCCATTTCAAGCCGCAAAGTGTCTCGTGCACCTAAACCAATCGGTTTTATTCCATAAGACTTGCCTGCTTCAAAGATGGCATCCCAAATTTTATCAGCCGAACCATCTTGGTTCTCGAAGTAAATTTCCACCCCGCCTGCACCTGTGTATCCGGTAGCACTTACGAGCACATTTTTCACACCCGCAAAATTGCCTTTTGTAAACGTGTAGTATTTCAGGTTCAGAATATCCATTTCTGTCAGTGACTGCAGAATTTTCGTAGCGTTCGGCCCCTGAACGGCTAACAAACAGGTTTTATCACTGATGTTATGCAGCTCCACGTTAGCAGTATTGTGTGCTGTTATCCACTCCCAGTCTTTTTCAATGTTAGACGAGTTAACTACAATCATGTAGGTTTTTTCAGGCTCTAGGCAATAAACAATGAGGTCGTCCACAATGCCCCCTCTTT
>DASQNW010000044.1:0-14952 GCA_035644775.1 Chitinophagaceae bacterium
TTGTGCCATTCACTGAGGCTTTTTCGGAACAATCTCCGGAACAATATGTCTCTGATTTTATGGTGGCAAAATTTTGTCCACACACAATTATAATAGGTTACGACCACCACTTCGGCAAGGAACGCAAGGGAAACTACCAGCTACTGAAAGAAAGGGCCAGCAGATATAATTACCGTCTTGTAGAAATTCCGAAGCATGTGTTAGATGAAAGCGCCATCAGCTCAACTGCGATACGGCAAGCATTGCTAAACTCTGATGTGGAAGCAGCAAACAAGTTGCTGGGATATTATTTCTTCTTCGAAGGCATTGTAGTGAAAGGAGATCAGCTGGGAAGAACACTAGGCTACCCAACTGCGAACCTGGTGTATACTGATGAAGACAAAATCAGGTTGGGAGAAGGGGTTTACGCTGTGCATGCAGAACATGCTGGAATGATAAATAAAGGAATGATGAGCATTGGCAAGCGGCCTACATTGAATGATAGTAGCGAAAAAGTAGAGGTACACCTTTTCGATTTCAACGGAAATCTTTATGAAGCAACTCTAAAGGTGACCGTGCATCGATATTTACGCGGTCAACAAAAATTTGATAGTTTGGACGAGCTGAAGTTTCAGCTTGACTTAGACAAAGAAGACAGCACCAGGATCCTTTCAGAAAAATGGGTGTAAATTAGAACACCACCTCAGGCGCTACGTTAATAACCTTCTTAACATAAAGATTATGAAAAAGGCAGTGTTGTCGCTGGCTCTTATAGCAGCAGCAATGTGGTGTGGTGCTACTTCAATCATCATCTACGTTACTCCGGATTTTGCAATCATGGCGGCCGATAGCAAAGGCTTTTTTTACAATGCCGGAACGACAAAGCAGGAAAACAGCACAGTCTCAAAGATCTATAAAACAGCAGGTGTATATTTTGCTTTGGCTGGTGTGATAAAAAATGAAGCCCGAAACCTAGATATTAGCCAGCTTGTGCACAAACATCTCGAAGAAAGCAAGGACCTGGAAAGAACATTAACCAACCTTAAAGTTGACATACGAAACAGGTTGATGCAATATGTATCATACAACAAACAAAACAGTCCAAAACTTTACGAAGCCAATAAAAAGCTTGGCCGATACATTACTTCTGTAGGACTGATTACGATGAAAAACAACAAGCCGTATGCCCACATCATAGGCTTCCAGGTAGTGGAAGGAAAAAACCTCCGCATTGAAATAGACGAAGACTTCGCACCGGCTGCTGGCGACACACAAGACAGGCTTTTTATGTTAGGGAAAAACAAGGCGATCCATGCTTATCTCGATACCATGAAAAAAATAGATGCTGACCCGTTCGTGTTCGTTGATAAATTAATGTCGGTTCAAATTGCAAAAACGCCACAATATGTTGGCAAACCTGTGGACATGGTAAAGATCACTTACAAAGAAACGATATGGTACCGGCGCAAGAAGTCTACGCCAGTGATGCTTCCTTAATGTGAAATTTTTTTCAACTCGAAAATCAATTTTTATCTTAGCGGCATAAAAAAGCCCACTGTAGAAACAGCGGGCGACTAACGATTGCTTGCCATATGAAAAATTTAAAAAGTCAGAACTTGTGCTGATTCACAGCTTCTGCGGAGTTAATCACTTCTCTACTTCGATTGCCTGCTACATGATTAACTCATGCTCAAAATCAAATTTAGTGTGAGTTTTCATGATATTTGAGCCAAGTATTACTTTGGATCATTACGTCAAAATAGGGCCAAAATCTATGAAAGGCTTGCCTGGCTTGAGTTTTAGGAGGCGAATTACATTATGTCCAACCGATATTCCGATACTTTATTTCAGCTGATCCACTCCCTGGAGAAATCCGAGAAACGTCATTTTAAGCTTTATATAAAAAGAAATTCCGCTAAAGAGGACCTCAAAATCATTCAACTTTTTGATGCTCTGGACAAAATGAAAGAGTATGATGAAAAACTGCTGCTCAAAAAGCTTGCGGGCATTGAAAAACCACAACTTTCCAATTTAAAAACACACTTATACAAGCAGCTGCTTGCAAGCCTTAGACTGTTGAAGAGAACAGAAAACCTGGATCTTGAATTGAACGAACAACTGGATTATGCACGCATTCTATATTATAAAGGTTTGTATCTCCAAAGCTTGAAAATACTTGAGAAGGTAAAGGAACAAGCACATTTTTATCATCAGGATACCATTCTTATACAGGCGATTTCCTTAGAGAAGAAGATTGAAACACTTCACATTACACGGCGAATTCAGGACCGCGCCGACCACCTGGCCGCAGAAGCAAACGAGGTGCATGAGCGGAGACAGATGATCTCCCAACTATCCAATCTTGCACTGCAATTGTATAGCTGGTTTGTAAAAAATGGCCACGTTCGGAATGAGCGTGATGAAGAGATTTTAAAAAACTTTTTCTTTGGCCAGTTACCCGACACTGCACACCTCCAAAGTGGCTTCTATGAACAACTTTACCTGTATCAAAGCTATGGATGGTATGCCTTCATCCAGCAGGACTTTTTGCTGTATTATCGATACGCCAGTCGCTGGGTAGATCTCTTTAAAAAGCAACCCACAATGATTAATGTGGAAACCGGGCATTATATAAAAGGCCTTCATAACCTGCTGAATGCACATTTCGATTTGCGTAACTACCCAAAGTTTGTGCAGACATTGCAGGAGCTGGAGGAGTTTTCACAATCACACCTGGTGCAGCATTATGAAAGTTACAAGGTGCAAACATTCGTATACCTGCACACAGCTAAGATCAACCAGCATTTTATGCTTGGAACGTTTAAGGAAGGTTTAGTACTTGTGCCATTCATTGAACAAAAATTGGAGGAGTATGCATTGTTTTTAGATCAGCACAGAATTCTGGTATTCAATTACAAGATAGCAACGTTATACTTCGGCAGCGGTGATTACCAAACCTCTATTGATTACCTGCAGCGCATCATAAACGACCAGGTAGATCTTCGCAGCGACCTGCAATGTTATGCACGTTTGCTACACCTGATGGCGCATTACGAGCTGGGAAACTTTGAACTAATGGAACCTTTGACCAAGTCAGTTTACAGGTTTATGGCCAAAATGGAAAACCTTACAGTTGTAGAACAGGAGATGTTTAAATTTATTCGTAAGTCTTTCCATCTCTCCCGGTACAAAGTGAAGCAAGCTCTTGAACAATTCCTCAACACAATAAAACACCTTGAAAAAAACAGGTTTCAGACACGCTCTTTTGCATACCTTGACATCATATCGTGGGTAGAAAGCAAGGTTCATCAAAAACCAATGAGCGAAGTCATTTACAAGAAATACATAACGAGCAAACGTAGCCTGGTGAAAAAAACAGCACAAGCGGTGTGATCTGTAAGAATATAGGAATCTGAATTTGCCTAGCCTTTACTGCGGCTTTTTGCAGTTTTCACCTGCCGCTGCAAGTCTGTATCTGTGGTGGTATCATCTACTTCTACTTTAAACTTTCCTTTCAGATCATAGCTATCAGCACCATCGCCGCCCTTTATCTTGATCTTAATTTTTGAACCGCTGCCTTCTTCCACCACAAATCGATCATTGCCTTCAAGCCCGTTTAGGTAAACAATTCCTGTTTCGGAAGGATCAAAGCTGCGCTCGTAAATTTTAGTGCCTTTTACTGCGCCATCGTATCGGTGAACAGTAATTGTGATACTTTCCCCCAAGCCAGTGACTGTAAATAATTCATCTTCAGAACTACCGGCAATGTCTACGGTGCTTGCAATAAAACGGTAGTACTTCAAAGCATTTTCCATTAGTGTATTTCGCCTGCTGATCAATCGTGATGCGAGCTCGTTTCCACTTATTGCATACACCTCCCCCGGAAGCCTACTGACCGCTTTTTGTATAGCGGTATCAGATAAGCTGTTTTGAAACTCGGTAATCGTCTGCTTCCATTCAGCAGCACCGAGTTCGTTTAAAAAAATCTTGTCGAACTTCCATGACTTTACGCTTAGTTGCTTTATGCCTCTGCTTTCCTCTTTGAACCAATTGATATGCCGCATGCCGAATGCTTTGGCCAGTCGGGGCAACAATCCGCCCGAACGAAAAAATGCCTGGTCCCTGTCTCGTGGGATGGCGTAGTAGTAGGTAGTCCCTTCCTTTGGTACAGTACCCCACTTCCACTGGTCGGCATGTCTATCCCAATCTGCTACCAGCATATCAAGCAGCCTTGCTTTCAATACTTTTTTCTGCAGCACAAGGTGATCGTTTTCTGCAACAAGCTCTTTTAGCACTTCATGTGTGTCCTGTGCATCCGATCGGTCAGGCGTCGGTTCCTTCTGCTCGAGAAAGCATAGCATATTGGCAAAAGTGCGTTGATGCTCACCAAAAGCTGGATCGTCAGGAATAAAATACAAGGTAGGCTTAGGCGCAACGATGCCCGCTGATTCGGCCAGCTGCCCCACTACAAGCGCACCATAAGGGTGTGCTGCGGAAATCATGTCCTGAACCACTTTTATGGTAAATCCATTTCGAATGTTTTTCGGCAAAGCTCCTCGTGCATCTTTGTCTACAGAACGCAACACCCACTCTCTATTCTGCCGATCCATTAAGCTCAATGATTTAGTTTGCATGCCACCGCCCAACTCTTTTATTATCAGCCCGCTCTTTTGGAGCCGGAAAACCGGAACGGTGACGGGTTCAGCCCATTCGCGACGGTAGTTGTTTCCCATTATAACGCGACGGAGAAAGGAATGGGGGATGTACTTTCTGCTCGCAGCCACAGTAACGACATCGTCGCGGAATGTATTATCATTATTCTTTGCTCCGGATTGACCGAATGCAACGGAAGTCAGCCCAAAAGAGCTAGAAAGAATCATAGATAAACATAGGAACGTGATGTTAATTTTAAATAGAAGCATAAGATCTAAACAATCTAACTAATGAGCTTACAGTACAACAAAACTTTTGCCGAACTACCAAATACGCTTCAACTTCCCCTTAGCAGCAGGCAGGCTTCAAATTAATACTGAAGCTAACTTTAGGCACATGAAACTGCTTTTCCGCGCCGTTGGTAAAAACCACGAACCTTCACTTAAACCTGCAATTGACGACTTTACACAACGTGTAAACCGATATTATCCTACGAACTGGCATCTTATTCCGCAACTTAAAAACGCAGGTACTTTAAGCGAAGCAGAATTAAGGAAGAAAGAAGGAGAACATATACTGCAATCTTTACACCACGATGACTTTCTTGTTGTTTTGGATGAAAAAGGAAAGCAGCTGACCTCACAAGGAGTTTCCGGTTTTCTGCAACAAAGAGCAAATGAAAGTGTAAAAAATCTTGTTTTTGTCATTGGCGGTGTCTTCGGCTTAGATGAACAGGTGCTGCAACGAGCAAGAATGCAATGGTCGCTTTCGCAATTAACCTTTCCTCACCAACTGGTACGACTTATCTTAGCAGAACAGATATACCGGGCGTGCACCATTTTACGCAATGAAAAATATCACCATGAATAAGGCCCTGATTTGATCACGTTAGGCTTCGAGCTATGAAATAGTTTATATACGACTCGTAAATACTCATCTCTTCATGCAGTTATCTATCACGTTAGTTATCATTATTATCACAGTTTTGGTTTCATTGGGCGGGTTTAGCAATCAGAAATTGATCGACGATCTAATTTTTTATCCACCTGCAGTAAGCAAGCAGCGCCAGTGGTATCGCTTTTTCAGCTGCGGACTGATACATGCTGATTTCTCGCACCTCCTTTTCAACATGCTTTCTTTGTATTTCTTCGGTCCTGCTGTGGAGCGGGCCTTTAGTTATTTCTACATGGAGGGAGGCCGATGGATTTATTTGCTGCTTTATACCAGTGCACTGCTGGTGTCACTGCTACCCACGTACTATAAGAACATAGAGAACTATCATTATCGTAGTCTTGGTGCTTCTGGTGCCGTAAGTGCCATCATTTTCGCGGGGCTGCTGCTTTCACCGGGCTCAGAAGTGTACATCTTCTTCATTCCCATACCAATACCTGGGTTCATTTTTGCACCCCTCTACCTGATTCTATCTGCATGGATGGATCGCAAGGGCACAGGCAACATAAACCACTCGGCACATATCTGGGGAGCAGTTTATGGTCTTGCATTTACTTTACTCGTTGGCTACCTAAGCGGGGTGAATGTGATACAGTCAGTGATAGAAGAAATACGTATGTACATTGAGGTTAAGTGGTAGCGACAGAGATCTCAAGGAAATTGCTTGTTGAAGGAGTGATTTTAAACCGATCATCAATCCGCAAACCTACCACCCAATCGATCCGTTTTGCTGATTCGAGGATCCACACATTTTCCTTTTCATTAGCGGATAGCTTTTGGTCAATAAAAAAACGTGACAGCTTCTTCTTCTTCCGCATTCCCAAGGGATAGAAATAATCTCCTTTCCGCCATTTACGGAGCAGTAAAGGATATTCCACCAAATCTGCATTCAATTGAGCTACCGATTGAGACTTTACTAAATGGAAGTTTTTGCTGCTTTTTTTTGTGATCTGAAACGTTTTCTCCTGCAATTGCACTTGTGTTGACCCGTCGTCAATTGTCACTGTTTCCGCAACTGTCGATTGCGGAACAATAATGAAATGCTTGCGATGCTTTATGATTTTGTGCGAACTACTTTCAATATACTTTCCAGATTCACTACCAGCTAGTTTTATCAACTCATCTACCTGCTTTTCTCCAAATCCATATTCCTTTACAACCTCGTAAAGCAACGAAGTATGCTGAAACTGCATCAGCTTCAACACGGGAATACGCACCTCTGAACCATGTGGTTCCACCATTTTTTTCTTCAGCTGCTCTACGCCAGCACGGTACAAAGTTGCAGTCTTCTGAAATCTTTTGATGTTGTTTAATAGGTTATCCTCTATAGAAGGAAACCGCTTTTTCACCATAGGAATAATCTCGTGTCGGATAAAATTTCTTGTGTAAGTATCAGAAGCATTGCTGCTGTCCTCCACCCACTGAAGTCGGTGCTCTTGCGCAAACTGCTCTATTTCAGATCGTGTGTGGCTGAGTAATGGCCTCAGGCAGAAAGCATGCTCCACTTTGTGCGGCATACCTGTTACACCCTCAATGCCCGTACCCCTGAAGAAATTAAACAGCAGCGTTTCTATATTGTCGTTGGCATGATGGGCCAGCAAGATCACATCACATTCTTTTTTTTCATGCAGCAGTCTAAACCACGAGTATCTCAACTCGCGAGCCGCCTCCTGAATAGAAAGACTATTTTCATTGGCATAGTTTACGGTTTCGAAATGCTCGATTAAAGCTGCTACGCCATATTGCTTTGCAAGCCCCCTTATAAAAGCTTCATCCCTGTCACTTTCTTCGATCCTCAGGTGAAAATTGCAGTGCACCAACACAAACTGCAATTGCTCTTGCTTGCAAAGTGAACTCAATACTACAGAATCTACACCGCCGCTGATAGCAACACCAATTTTCTTGCTTTTCAACTGATGTTCTTTTATGTACCGGGAAAAAGATGCTAACAAAATAAGAAGTTGATAGGTCAATAAATCAGCTCTTCGTACGCAGATCTCAGTTCATTTAATGCATGCTGATCGCCAAGTTCTTTGGCCTTGGCAATTCCTTTCTCGTAAACTTTGATGGCTTCAGCAGCATCGCCCTGTTGCTCCAGAAGTTTTGCCAGTTGATAGTAGCTACCGATGTAGTTTTCGTCGGCTTCCAACACCGAACGAAATAAGAGCACTGCCTGCTTTGTATCGCCAAGTTTTTGGTATTCCAGGCCTAATGCATGCTTCAAAAAGCTGTCATTTGGCTGTTGTACTAACATCTGTTTTAAACGCTCTATTCTGTCCATTTTTTCAGCAGATCTATGGTGGCGTAACCTGGCTTTTACCTTTATCTTTGTGCCACTTAGTTGTTTATGCAACTATCGAATAAATGATTTATTATGAAGATCTTGGTTTGTATCAGCAGAACTCCGGATACCACGGCAAAAATAGCCTTCACGGATAACAACACGAAATTTGCAGAAGCAGGCGCTCAATGGATCATTAATCCATACGATGAATGGTATGCACTCATTCGAGCTATCGAGTTTAAAGAGGCAGACCCCTCTACAACTATCCACCTGGTGCACGTGGGTGGTGCAGATGCTGAAGCTATTATCCGCAAAGCTCTCGCTCTTGGTGGCGATGAAGCAATCCGCATTAACGCCGCACCGACTGAAAGTTATTTTGTTGCTGCTCAAATTGCAGAAATTGCACGTGAGGGTAAGTACAACCTGGTGCTCACGGGAAAAGAAACTATCGATTACAACGGCAATGCCGTGGGTGGCATGCTCGCAGAGTTCCTCGACATGCCTTATGTAGCCCTGGCAACGAGTGTACAGGTAAACGGAAACACGGCAACCATCAAAAGAGAAATTGAAGGAGGCGAAGAAACCCTTGAGGCGCCGCTCCCGCTGGTAGTTAGTTGTCAGAAAGGTGTCGCGGAGGCCCGTATACCGAACATGCGGGGCATTATGGCTGCCAGAACACGCCCGTTGAGAGTAATAGAACCGGCAGCGGTGCAACCACTTACTAGTTTTACATCGTTCACACTTCCACCACCCAAAGCAGGAGTTAAACTAGTGTCACCCGACAATGTAGAAGAACTAGTGCGGCTATTACATGAAGAAGCACGGGTGATTTAATCAGCCTCTAATCTTGCACACGAACAACGGAAGCTTTCATTAAAACTTAGAATAAATTATGAGCGTATTAGTTTTCATAGATCGCACAGACGAAGGGCATATCAAAAAGGCTTCGCTGGAAGCGTTGAGCTATGGTGCACAATTAGGCCAGCTCCTGGGGCAGGCAACAGAGGGCGTGGTGCTTGGAAGTGCATCGGAAGATCTTGGCTCTTTAGGTCAATATGGAGTTAGCAAAATTCACCAGGTGAGCCATGATGCTTTACAGCAGTTTGATGCGCAGGTGTACACAGCGGTGCTGGCGCAGGTAGCAGAGCAAACCGGTGCAGGCGTAATCGTGTTTTCAAATAATTCGAGTGGTAAATCCATTGCGCCGCGACTCTCAGTTCGTCTAAAAGCGGGCCTTGTTTCAGGAGCCGTTTCTCTTCCGGAGGTTTCGTCTGGATTTGTAGTGAAGAAAAACGTTTTTTCTGGAAAAGCATTTGCCGAAGTAGCCATCAATTCAGAGATAAAGATTATTTCGCTGAATGTAAATGCATTTACTATCAAGCAAACTGAAGGCACTGCTGAAGTATCGGCCTTCAATGCTTCCGTAGAACCGCCCAAGCTGAAACTTATTAGTTCATCTAAGACAGAAGGCAAGCTATCACTAACAGAAGCGGATATTGTTGTAAGTGCTGGCCGCGGACTGAAGGGACCAGAGAATTGGGGCATAGTGGAAGAACTGGCTGACAGTCTCGGGGCAGCTTTGGCATGCAGCAGGCCAGTTGCCGATGCGCACTGGAGGCCGCACAATGAACACGTGGGCCAAACGGGAATAGCGATCGCTCCGAACCTATATGTTGCTGTCGGTATTAGCGGGGCCATTCAGCACCTTGCCGGCGTTAACAGGAGTAAAGTGATTGTAGTAATAAACAAAGATGCAGAAGCACCTTTCTTTAAAGCTGCAGATTATGGAGTAGTAGGCGACGTGTTTGAAGTAGTACCCAAGTTTACCGAAGCCGTAAAAAAGTTGAAGGGAGCCAGTTAATCAGGAAACGACAATGCATGTACAAATGCATGGCCTTTTTTTTTATTTAAAATCTGTAGGTTTGTACACTTTGAACCTGAAGTACTGATTACGGATTCATTATTATGAAGAAAATAGAATTGGAAATTGTGGCACTGTCGCATAGTATAACACAAACTCATTCATATGCCGTTGTACTAGGAGAGGTTAATGGATTAAGACGATTGCCTATTGTGATAGGGGGTTTTGAAGCACAAGCAATAGCAGTTGCTTTAGAGAAAATGCAACCCAGCCGACCGTTAACTCACGACCTGATGAAAAACTTCATGAATGCATTTAATGTTGATCTTATAGAGGTGGTGATCACCGATTTACAAGAAGGTATATTTTACTCAAAGCTGGTGTGCCAGTCAGAAAACGATACTATAGAAATTGACTCCCGCACGTCCGATGCGCTGGCGCTTGCAGTGCGGTTCGGCTGCCCGGTGTACACTTTTGAACACATACTAGACAGTGCCGGCATTCTGATGGAAGACACTGTAGCTTCCAAAAAAAGAAAAACGGCGGATATTGAAGACAGCAGAACTGATAAGGACGACCTGAAATCGCTGTCCCTCGATGATCTGAATAAGCTTTTAGGTGAAGTGCTGGAGCAGGAAGATTATATCAAAGCGATTGCTATTCGCGATGAGATCAACAGCCGAAAACATAACCGGAGTTGAGGTCAGCATTTTAGACGTTCTTTTATTTACATCTGAAGCCAGGCTCTCAATAAACTTCATTCGTGATAGTTTTTCCCAACTGCAAAATCAATTTAGGGTTGCAAGTATTGCGTAAAAGATCGGATGGTTACCACGACCTTCAGACCGTCTTTTATCCCATTTCACTGCACGATGCTTTGGAAGTAATTGAGTCGGGCAACACTACCAATTTGCATGTCAGTGGAAATGTAATCAACACAGAACCTGAGGAAAATATTTGTATAAAAGCATTCAACCTGTTAAAGAAGGATTTTACCACCCTCCCCACGATAGATATATACTTGCACAAAACCATACCATCCGGAGCCGGGCTGGGCGGAGGAAGCGCAGATGGAGCCTTCATGCTATTGCTTTTAAACAGCAAGTTCAATCTCAAATTATCCGAATCAGATTTGCTTCATTATGCGCTTCAGCTGGGAAGTGATTGTCCATTTTTTATAAAAAATGTTCCGAGCCTGGCCACGGGTAGAGGTGAAGGCCTGAGGTCCGTTACTCTCACTCTTTCAGAGTATTCGATTGTTCTGGTGAATCCGGGCATCAATGTATCAACAGCATGGGCATTTTCTCAGCTAAGGCCTGAAGAAGATCGTGAAGAGCTGATAGAGATTATTCAATTACCCCTAAGCCAATGGAAAGAAAACGTTCACAATGATTTTGAGGAGCCAATTTTCAGGAAATACCCGGAGATAAAAAAAGTGAAAGAAGCGCTTTATAGCAAGGGTGCAGTTTATGCATCCATGACAGGCAGTGGTTCTACGGTTTACGGCTTGTTCGAGAAACAGCATCAACCACAATTTGATTTTCCCGCACATTATTTTCAAGTCCGGATTGGTCTTCACTGAACTTATTTCAAATCATAACTACTGTAAAAGAACAAACTGCTATACCAATGCTAAGAGGTTTTCAAGTGGCAGAAAATCACTGCCCATTTGGAGGTTTCCCTCCTTGTCGAATGGCCATTCTTCTTTAGGTCGGTCCCAATATAATTCAACGCCGTTGCCGTCCGGGTCGTTCAAATAAATTGCGAGAGAAACCCCGTGGTCAGATGTCCCGGTGAGTGGATATTTCGCATTTAATAATCTTCTCAATGCTGTGGCGAGATCCTTTTTCGTGGGATAAAGAATCGCAAGATGGTAAAGCCCCGCTGCCCGCAAAGGGTGCAGGCGCGGCATCTTTACTTTGCCAGGTGTTTAAAGCAATATGATGGTGATAACCACCGGCTGACAGGAACACTGCCTGCTCACCATACCATTGCGTTACTTCAAAGCCTAACAAATCCCGGTATAACTCCAAAGCTCGTGGTATGTTACTGACTTTTAAATGAACATGGCCGATGGAGGTGTCTGGCGGTACTTTATAAGTCATCTTGTTTCCTTAACTTGCCAGCTAATTTCCCGAGAATTAATGAGATATCACCCACATTTTCTAGATCTGAACCTTGATTTTCTGAATCATCGAAGTTGCTAACGACGCTCGTCGCTCTATTGATATTCGTTCTACATTAATTCTTTTCAATTTGATTTTATGCCAGTAGCTGAAAAAAACGGCACGGAATATTACCTGCAACTTGAAGAAAAATATGGTGCTCATAATTACCATCCTCTGCCTGTGGTGTTAACGAGGGGTAAAGGTGTACACCTGTGGGATACAGAAGGCAACAGATATTTTGACTTCCTCAGCGGTTACTCCGCTGTTAACCAGGGTCACTGCCATCCAAAGATTGTGCATGCCCTTATTGAACAGGCACAAAAGCTCACGCTCACGAGTCGTGCGTTCCACAGCGACATGCTGGCAATTTTTGCCAAATACATTACCAGCTATTTTGGGTACGACAAGGTGCTGCCTATGAACTCTGGCGTAGAAGCCGTTGAAACTGCCTTAAAACTTTGTCGACGCTGGGGGTATGCTGTGAAAGGCATCAAAGAGCCGGAAGCAAAAATTATAGTTTGTGAAAACAACTTTCATGGGAGAACATCCACTGTTATTTCATTCAGCACGGATCCTTCATCATACAACGCCTTTGGGCCTTATATGCCGGGATTTGTTATAATTCCTTACAACGACACAGCTGCTTTGCAGGAGGCATTGAAGGATGATTCTGTTGCAGGTTTCCTGGTGGAGCCTATTCAAGGTGAAGCAGGCGTGAAAGTACCGGACGATGGGTATTTAACATCGGTAAGAAAATTGTGCACAGAAGCAAACGTGTTGTTTATTGCTGATGAAATTCAAACCGGCTTGTGCCGCACGGGAAAGATGCTTGCTTGTGAGCATGAGAGCGTGCGACCCGATATCCTGATATTGGGAAAAGCGCTCAGCGGTGGTATGTTACCCGTTAGCGCTGTTCTTGCAGACGATGAAATTATGCTCACTATCCGCCCCGGCGAACATGGCTCTACGTTCGGAGGAAATCCACTGGCCTGCAAGGTGGCTATCGCTGCACTTGAAGTATTGAAAGAAGAGAAGCTGGCTGAAAAGGCTGCTTCACTTGGTCAATATTTTAGAAACAAATTACACGAGATCAATTCACCTTACATTTCCGAAGTAAGAGGCAAAGGTTTGATGAACGCGATTGTTGTTCAACATGAGGATCAAAAAGTAGCATGGAAGCTTTGTTTAGAACTCAAAAAAAATGGCTTGCTGGCAAAACCAACACAAGGCAACAAAATACGTTTTACGCCGCCGCTTGTGATCACAGAAGATGAACTAAACGAATGTGTCGGAATCATCAAAGAAAGCCTCCATGCATTAAATTGACAGGTGAAGAATGCAGCATTTACATTTGGAAAAGGTTGCAATGAATAAAGACTTAGATAAACAACAGCATCGGGGTATCGTTGCAGATATTTTCACTGGCATGAGTGATGGTCTTACCATACCCTTTGCTCTTGCGGCGGGATTGAGCCAGGTGGTGAATTCAACCAATTTGATTGTAATTGCCGGATTTACAGCAGTGGCTGCAGGCAGCATTACTATGGGCTTTGGTGGCTATGCTGCCCGCAAAGAAGCTTCACCGGTGGATGAGGAGCACTCCCAAAAAAAGCAAGCACCTGCAACAGGTGAAGAACAACGAATACAAAAATTCTTTGCACAGCTTGGCCTTTCCGAAGAAGTTCAGCAGAACGCAACTCGGGAAGTAGTTAGTGATCGTGCCAGCTGGTCAAAATTGCTGCGCACACAAGCAGTAACAGATACGCTTCCGCAACGAGCAGCGAGATCTGCAGCCAACATAGCAATCTTTTATTTTATTGGAGGGTTGGTGCCGCTAACTCCGTTTATGTTCATAAAAGAACCTGTTGCGGCTTTAAAGGTCTCTGCTGTATTTACTCTATTGGCTTTGTTTTTCTTTGGCTGGTTCAAGAGTAAACTCACCGGCGGTAAACCTTTGGAGGGAGCTTTAAGAGCAAGCATAATTGGCGGCTTGGCTGCAGCTGCAGCTTTTTTCGTCGCTTCCTTATTTCACGTTTGAGCTTTCTAAATTGGCAGGCGTGGTTACAGCTCCCACCAGCATTGCTAAGCAGGCTGTCATGAATACGAATAAAGCTGTTTTCTTTTCGGGACAATCACCGGCTTCGCATCTGGAGAGCACCAGGAAGTTCCGGATCATCCACGCGAAATTGATTGTGGCAACGAATATGTTTACACGTCTTGCCCAAAGGCGCGGAATCAGCGATAGCACAACATAAAACACACCAAGTGTTAAGTTCAAGTAACCAGGCTTGCCATAACTTGTTTTTGCTGCATCCACTCCGCTTATTACAATATCTCGCTCAACAACAATCACCCATGGATAAAAACAAGAGACCATCATGGTGACTGCTGCAAGAACACTAAACCATTTCATCCATCGCATCTCGCGAAGATAAACTGCCATGCGCTTTTTGAAACAACTTATGAGCTATTAACTAAGAGAGGAATAATCAAAGTTTTATTCCTAACAGTAAACTTAACACACGGTGTTTGTTATTGTCGTTAGATGATCCGTTGGTTCCTGAGCTGATTTTTGCAAGGCCATAGCCATAGTTAAGCGAAAATGATGCACCTTTTCCCTCTATGCCTGCAGTTCCGTTAAGACCATAATCAAAACGCTTCAGCACACCGAAGCCTGCATTTTCTTCGTAACTAAATGTAGAAGGATCATCATCAGAAAACTCGATCTTTCTTTCACTTTTAAACGCAACACCTAGTGACTTGCCTTCTACTTTGTTTTTTCCCGAAACACCAACGCCTAGGTAAGGACCGGCACCAACAAAAAATCTATTATCAGAAGAGAGTGGAAGTTTCAAAATCAAATTAGCAGGTAGCTCAACATAGAAAGGATTGGAGGTAGCTTTGAAATAATTTGCAGAGGAAGTACTCCCTGACTGTGTTTTGGAACCCTTGCCGGTAAATATTATTCCAGGTTGTAAGTAGGCAATACTTCCCAGGTGAAGGTTGCCAATGAAGCCAAGCTGAAAGCTGGTAAGCATATTGGCGTCGTCTACACG
>DASQNW010000045.1:0-5153 GCA_035644775.1 Chitinophagaceae bacterium
GATAGCATCATTAAGGTTGATTCGGTAAGGTGGCGCCAATAAGTTGCCTACTTGCTTACCGTTCAGGATCACCGTAGCCGCCATATCAACATTGCCCAGATCAAGCAGATATTGATGCTGACCGCTTTTTTCCTTGATGGTAAACGTCTTAGCCGCCTACCCTACCGCAAATCAGCCTCACCACTTTACTACGTGGTTTGATAAACATGCGTTCGGCCGGAAACACGCGCTGTCGGTGAGCTCATCAAGTAAACAGCCGGGAATTTGCCATTTTTTATCCAAGTGTTAAGTCTTTGCTCAATGCAGTATACTAAAGGACAGTTCTTCTAATATTCGACACTATTTTCACTTTGCTACAAAATTACTGTGGCATAGCAAATCGTCGCCCCCTGTATTTACAGGGGGCTTTTTTGAAATAAATTGGAAGAGGTGCACTTTTTTGGTAGATGAGCGGCAGCACAAGCAACGTGACTTTCACGGGAACGTGCAATATTCTATTTAGTTGACTGCTTTCTTTCACCTTTCTTAATGGAGACAACCTGAATGGAAACAGGCCCCATTAATCCTGAAGCTCGTAAAGGAGAGTCTGCCTTCGGACCGTTGATTACCCAGGTTTTTCGCTTCTCTTCAGCCTGGCTGGCATCGAAGACAAGACGATTAAACCAGGTACTTGTCACCTGGACCTCAAGCATGTTTTTACCCTTTTGGATAGCATCATTAAGGTTGATTCGGTAAGGTGGCGCCAATAAGTTGCCTACTTGCTTACCGTTCAGGATCACCGTAGCCGCCATATCAACATTGCCCAGATCAAGCAGATATTGATGCTGACCGCTTTTTTCTTTGATGGTAAATGTCGTCTTATAGGTTGCTGTTCCTGCAAACGCTTTCCCCTCCGGTGAAAGCTCCAGATCTTTCCATGGTTTCAGTTCACTAACCTGCAACGGAGTCGAAACTCCCCAGCCTGTAGGAAACGTGACTGTCCACTTAGCCGAGACAGGAACTGATGCAACAACTCTATCTTCATTCATGTTGGTTATCGCAGCTTTTGTATGATCAAAAACTACAAAGCAGGAATTTGATTTTACCAGGTCAAGGTTTACTATTGTCCGATCACCTGCCCGACGGCTGGCAATAGACTTAGAAGTACCTGAGGCTGGATCCCACAACTCCACAAATCCTGTGTTCCGAAAACTTACTTCACCGGAGAATCCTTTGTCCTTCGGTGCACTGATAAAGTACCAGTCTGCACCGTCTGTTTTCCGATGCGACCACAATGCATCACCTCCAATTACGTCTGGTGTTACCCTTAAAGTAGTCAACGCATTTTCGAGTTTCATCCCTGAAACCACAGAACCTTTGCCAACTTTTCTTATGCCTGTACGCTTGTCGCCCCAGATATTCTTAACCATTTGATCGAATATATTGTGGGCCGCCTCGCCGCCCGAAAGCGTAGCAAGGCCTTTAGGAGCAGAACCCACAATGGTTGCACCCTCTTGCACTAAGGCAAATATTTTTTCAAGTGTTTCAGGAAGCATTCTTGGCGCATCGGGCAGCCATAACAATCGGTAGCGGATTCCTTCGGGAGTCACTAACATGCCATCTTCGACTTTTAATCGATTTAGTAGTACATCCGGGTTACAATAGTCATACTTATACCCCGCTGGAAAGTCAGCATTCTGATCGGGCTTATGATCAATTTCATCGCCAAGGTACCAGAGCACATCAGACACCGGTTTTCCTCGCTCCAGCATATAAGTGCACCTTGCCAGGTAGTTGTTGAAATCAGGCATGTATTTCCACCAGGTTTGGCCTCTTAAAAATGGAGTTCCTATTCCCGCCGCAAAAGATGTTCCGGGCGGCAAAAACGGAGTTTGAGGATTATGGGTATAGGTATGGAATACAAAATGACTCACACCTTGCACAACGTTTACATTCGCCACCTCACGAAGCATACTGAAATGTTCATCCCATGTCAGTTCAAATGAGGTAAATGCTTCTGCAGCCACCCGGGGCTTGCCGTACATTCTTGCAGCAGAGGCAGTGGGTTTAATGGGTTTGAAGTTGAGCGAACCCACAAAGTTTTTACCTAAAGGCTGCCAAAACTCGCACATGGGAACATCAGCAAATTTGAAATACTCCATGATATCGCCCGTAATCACATCCCCGGCCGCTGTTTCGTAGCTCACATGCAGCTTGTTTTCCCGTGCCCGGGCAGCCATCTGCCCGTAGAAGTTGTTGGTGAAAAGATCATTCAGTGTCTTGCGCCAGTCTGTTAAGAAACGAGCTGTTGTTTCAGGGTCTTTGACAACATAGCCGAGTAAAGCCGGCAACCACTTTTGCAGCTTGTATGTAGCAACCCTTTCAAATTCTCCCTCCATTCCCGGCGTCCAGCTTTGCGTATGCGCCTCCCAACTGTCGATCAACATCCCGTTTAATAAACCACCGGAAAGCGGGCCGCCGGGCTTCGCCAGGCGGCCTATATAACCGGCAAAATGTGCGTCCGCCCCTGACTTTGCCAGCTTATCAGCTTCCCAACCCGTGGCTTCCGGTGGAGCCGGGCTATTCTTTCTGCCGGCGTTCACATGACCAAACCTGATGATCGTCCAACTACCTTTGGGTGCCTTCCAGGTAAGTTGTCCATTGCTGTTCATTTTATCGGATAGATCCAGGATCTGATCAGGGTTGATGAATGCTGCAACTGATTGTTGCGGATGCTGATCGTTACGCATAATACTTCTTAATGTCCACCCAGCCTCCGACTCCCAGTTGTGTTTTTTGGCAGCAGAAAACAGACGAAGTGATGAGAGCGCCATGTGGTATTTATTTTCTATCGAGATGCGATATTTCTTTATGCCGGGAATTTCTGAACATGCCAAAGTAATGGGACGGTCATCCTGCCAATTAGATTGGGGCATATCTACATTCAAAATATCTTTTGTTTTTCCATCAGCTGTGATCGCTTGTATGCTCACCCGCACACCCGGCTCATAACTCTGAGCATGATTAAAACTCTGAACGCTGGGGAATTCGACACTGCGCAACAAGACATCTTTGGGAAATGTTACCTCTATCCAGTACGGCTTTCCGGGAGCTGACGAAGATAATTTTATTGGCTCCTTGGCCCGCCCGGTGAAATACGGCTTAAGATCAGATTTTATATTGCTTTCTACAGTTGCGGGTTCCATTGGTTTACCGGAATCGCCGGAAGGTGTAGGAAAAGCAATTACAGTAACATCTTTGTAATCACGCCATTCTTCCGTGTTGGGTTCAGGAATAGGTAATAATTGATTGATAACCCTTCCGCCAAGCAAATCTGTACGGCTCCAGATCAGGTTACGCATTGCATTCGAAGGTTCTATCCAGGGACCACCGGAGGTTGCCCAGCCGGGAGTATTATTCATGAAGAATGTGAGCCCCAAACGTTTGCATTCTTCAGCGGCATGCCGAACCGCATCATCCCAGTTAGGACTGAGTGCCGTTATCTGAGGGTCAACGCCTGGCCATGGTCCACCAAATTGACCATGAAAAAGATGAATTGCGGAAAACCCCGCTTTTGCAACGGCTTCAAGGTCTTTTGTAATGCCTTCCTTAGAAACGTTCCCACCAATAAAATGGAACCAGGTTGCCGGATGGTAAGTTTTCGGCGGATTGATAAACGAGAGTTTATCATACCCTCCGAACGGTCGATTGAGGTCAGACTGCGAAGGGAGAAAAGGAGCCCTCTCCACTTGTGCATTGGCACCAAAGGAACAAATGATTGCAAAGGTGAAAAATAACAGACGACGATGTACAGTGAAGTAATCTTTAGACAGCTTTGCTCCGCTTGAGGTGATTGGATTTGGTTTGTTTTCACAGAGTAGGTTAAACAGTTTGACTTGAGCAAGTGTGTGCAGGCCAGCGAATCCGGCATATATAAGAAAGCAGATCTTTTTCATTATTAAATTGTTACAACGGTTATGAAGATTTCGCATCTTAATTAAACTAGTGATGCTCAAAATGGCCTTTGTAAAATTGGAATGCTATTTCGGTCGCGCATCATGGTGTATACTGGGTACGCATTCTCCATAGCATTCCCTATCTTTTCCTCGTATACCAAATGCCCTGTTCAACATGTTGCTGTCTGTATTCCGCTCTTAATGTTACTTATTGAGCTATTAAACATCTTCTGTACTTTAGTTTTTTCAATCCGCTTTTGTCCCGGGCTTGACGTTCATAGAATGCCACACCTGCACAAAACTCTTGAACGTCAGCCGCAATGTTATGAGAGTATTTAGTACAATGTTTTTGTTTCTTGTCTCCAATATTTTGTTTGCCCAAATCAAACCATTATCTATCCCAAAGGATTCTGTACATTTTAAGGGTAGATATAAAGGAAATATCAAGCATATTTATAAGTGGAATGATAAGCTGGGGCAGAACTACCTGGTGCTTAGCGTTACAAATGAAACTCCTTCTAAGGCAAAGATCTCTGGATATAAGGAAGATTGCGATGGTAGCTGCACTGATATAGAACTATATGCATATCATTTTATAGGCACGGACTCTATTTTGTGGAAAGTTCAAGACTTCGAACGTGCTTGTAATTGGGACAATGTTGTTAAGTTTAGACCAAATTCAATCAAAATTACAGATCTGGATTCCAATGGAATTGCAGAAGTCTGGATGATGTATAGTCTTACGTGCACGAGCGATGTAAGTCCAAGTAGACTTAAGTTGATAGTCTACCAAGGAAATAAAAAGGCAGTTATTCGTGGCACAAGTCAGCCTGCAAGAAATATGATCGATCAAGAGTTTGGAGGAAAATACAATCCCGACCAACAGTTTCTTAGCCTTCCCAAAAAGTTTCAACAATACGGTGAGAAGCTCTGGAAATACAATCTATATGATATGTAACATTGCGGCTAACACAGGTTTGAGCAATACAGTCGAAACCAGATGTATTAAGCAATAGAATTGCCATTTTGCTTCTGCAGGTGTTTGAGGCAGTAGCATTACAAATACATGTACCACCTAAAGCCCTTCCCGTTAGCGGTGTTGTCTTTTCCAAAGTCAATAGTATCGTCTGAAAAAGGAAACGCAATGGCTTTTTGCATTCTGGCATTACCTTTTGGGTGGGAAGAAAATAATACAATACGCCAACTTACTCTCACATT
>DASQNW010000046.1:0-2752 GCA_035644775.1 Chitinophagaceae bacterium
ACGCTTATTCTCTCTTCTAAAGAAAGCCTTTATCATGGCGATATTCTTGTACACGGGCATCAGCCTGTATTCATTTTCGCTCAAAAGAATTGGAGACGATGTTTTGAAACAACTTGGCATAAGTAAAGTTGTCGCAGACAATAAGATAACACACAGCATTTTGGGTGGATATCTAGATGTTTATGGAGTAAAGAACGTAAGGAACATTGCCCTCAGCAACCGAACTGCCATAACCAATGCTTTACTGTCCTATACAAAAACCTACGTGCAATCTGCAGCTTTCAAAAAAGAATACGAAACTCTCAGGCAAAATCAAAAGCCAACACTTGAAAAACCGAAAACTCCCGAGGAGGTAAAGCGCGAGAACATTGCAGTAATTAAGAAGATGATTACGGATTCGGAAGCGGCCATCAAAAATGCAGACGCAACAATGAAGCCTATATTCGAGAAAACCCTTGCTGAGGGACAAAAGCAGCTAGCGATTGCAGAAGACTCCAACAACAAACAACACCTTCGGTATGAAAAGAATTATCCACAGTTGCTAAAGGATGTGGAAGCAAGAAATGACTTGATGATAAAAAACTGGGAAGCAAAATACCCTGCTAATCCACAACTATTCGTAAAGAAGCGATTAGAAGAGTTTCTTTTGGCTACGAAGGATGTTGATTACGATGCTCAACTTACTTCAAAGAATGGAAAAAAGATCTTTGTAAATGCTGATTACGAGCGCAAAGACAGCCGCTGGAAAATGGCTTACCGTGCAGGGAAAGAAGTAGTAGAACCTGCCCGTGCCTTTGTGCAGCAATGGGTTGCTGCAATAAATTAAAATTTGGTATTGATAAAAAAGCAGGGTACTTACGCTTTCATGTTGCGTGAAGACCCTGCTTTTCTATTCCAGCACAGCTATGATGAGGAGTTTTGCCCATCAAAGTCGCTGCCGGTAACACCGCGCTTATCGGTCAGGTTGGAACCTAATCCGGGTCTTACCCCAGTATTCCAACCAGCACCACCTGATGTTTGATCATCCATGTCAGTGGTTCCGCCACTGCGGACTCCAGAAGCATCGTTTGGTTCCCAATCCATTCCCTGGCTCGTGTTGCTGCTGCGAGTCTGTTCCATGTCACTGTCATGCCTGTCATTCATATTTTGATCTGTGGGTCTGATGTCGTTCAGGTTCATATTCGGATCTCCACTCGCTTCTCGAATGGCTTCATTCATTGTATTTCCCCTCAACTGATCATCGTCAGAATGTTTTTGCTCTTCGTGTCTGTCGTTGCTGCTATGCTCTTTCATAAATGGAAGTTTTTTATTATTGAAAATTAGCAGGATGAAGGCTTCGTCTCAAAGACAGAGCTGCTCTGCTAGGTTAACAGGTAAAGTGATGTAAAAACTATGCCTAAGTGCCAATTACTAAGGCTCGATAGACTGAAGCGCATGTTCAATTTTTAAGATTACTCAGTTCAATATTTCTAAAGTCAATGGGTTGCCCCTCCGCTTGCAGAGCAATAAAGCCAGAGGTAAGTGGTTTGCCTGGTTGCCAGATGCTTTTGTCATATCCCTCTACTACTCCTCCGCCCATACTCGGCTTACTGTATTGCAAAACAGTGTCGCCATTAATGATGTGAGTAATCAAAGAATCACCTAGCACGATCAATTCTGCTTTCACCCATTCGTTCTTTGGAAAACTTTTGGAACTAGAATTAAGGCAGTGATCGTTATATTGTTTTCCATTGAAAAAGATCTCCGTACCCGGAGAGCACATATTGCCGGTTGTTCTTGGAGTGCCATCATCTAGTTGCGCCAGGAATTGCATCTCAACGGAAATGGGCCAGTTTTGTTCTTTTAGCATTTTCCTGGGATCCTGAGAATGGAACATCACACCACTGTTTAGTAAAGCATAAGAAGGAGAGCCTTTCTGCAATGTGCCGGTGAAGCGGTATTCCAGTTTTAAATGAAAGTGAGAGAACGGCTCCTTGTAGTACAAGTGTGCAAATTGATCGTTGAAATCATTGTACTGGTCGTACCGAACTTTGATCATCCCCTCTTCAACACGAAAGGTGTTGCCGAAGTTTACCCCAGGTTCATGGTGGTGTACCTTCACTATCCAGCCGTTCAGATCACGCCCGTTGAAAAGCTGTATCCACTCGATTCCTGTCGTTTTTTGATGTTGATTGCTACAGCTAACGATAAACATGGCAAGGAGCAAGAGCTTTACCAGAGCTGAACACAGTTGTTTGTACATCTAAAAGATTTGCTTCCATAAAGATAGCACACGGCCTCTGTTGAATTTTGATGATTGGATGATCCGTTGAGCTTACCTGGTTGAAACGCTTTGAAGATGAAGAAGACTCAGAGTTTAAAGTAAGACGTCCCTTTATTGCCGCTCACACTGATGCTTTGTTTGCCTAAGTTTGCCAGGGAACTTTTACTCAATTTCGATTTCAATGAAAATAGCGACTTATAACGTTAACGGCGTGAACGGCCGTTTACCAGTTTTACTACGTTGGCTCAAAGAATCCTCGCCCAATATTGTTTGCCTTCAGGAGTTAAAGGCTCCAGATGAAAAATTTCCAGAGCAGGCGCTGGCCGATGCAGGCTACAATGCCATTTGGAAAGGGCAGAAGAGCTGGAATGGAGTGGCTATACTGGCGCGGGGCTTGAAAATAGAAGAGAATACCCGCGTGCTTCCTGGAGACGATGAGGATGAACAAAGTAGATACATCGAGGCCACTATAGAAGATATTACTATAGG
>DASQNW010000047.1:0-2862 GCA_035644775.1 Chitinophagaceae bacterium
CATAACCTGGCCGATCATAATAGTGCCTATGCCGGCATTTGGAATCCATCACTTAGAAAGCAGGCAAAAACGAGAGCGCCACCAGGAGTAAAAAGCAGCACTACCTACAGAGACAGAAAGGCTCCTTTTATGTGAGGTGAATTGGTTTTCGCAGTTCCCTTTTCAAGCAAGTATTTTCATTCTTTTTGAAGGTACTCGCACACTATCACCTAAGCTCCAGCCGGAATTGCTGGGTCATAAACCCATAATATTCTGCTTTCCGGTTTACATAATCACCAGCGAAAAGGATGCTTCCTTTAAGCCCATCTCCACTTATCCATGCCGAAGGCATTTGCGGCAGGTAGGCTGTATGGTCTTTTCCGCCCCACTGCTTTTCATTGTGAAAAATAGACCACGGTCCCCATGGATTTGGGCTTTCATACAACTGCATTTCCGATTCCCAATTCCATTTTCTTGTTTCTTCATTGGCAGCATCTTCCCTGTGCGGCACCATATCACTCGATATGCAAAGAATATATCTGTTAAGCGCCTTGTTATACGTGATGGTTGGATGTCCCACATGCCCCGGGTCCGAAAAGATTGGCCTCGCCGCTTGTTCATCACCCGACCAGCTTGGAATGTTTTTACGGGTGTTGCCTGTATAAAACTGCCAGGCTTGCCGGAAAATAATGCTATCCCGGTGAACCCTACCTAAAAAAACATTGTCTCCCGTTGCCCAGCTGCCGTCGTTAGATATCGCATATACATAGGGGCTGAGATGTTTTGGTGTTTGTGTATTTCCCGGACCAAAGGTCAGGAAAGCCGGTGCACCGAATTTATTGCCGAAGAATTCAGGTGTATTTTTTCCTGGAAGGTTTGTCCATGTTTTTCCAAGATCTTTCGACTGTATGATGCCCGCTACACCATAAATTTTCGAAAGGCCGTCGATAAAGCCAACCTCTCTACGTGTGGCAGGACTCATTTCTTCCCATGGATGGAACTGCTTCAGCAATTTCACCAAAGTGTCACGAGGAACAGGCTTCGACGGAATGTTCCAGTCGTAGTCGTAAATGCTTACATAAAGGTTCGAATCCACAGCAACGACGCCGCACACGTAACGCCGCACCAATTTGTCAGGAAGATTGGCCCTGAAGTCATAAAATTGGTAGTCTGTAACCGTTTCTACTTTGTGGTTGGGTGGAATGCCGGTTGACTTAAGCAAATGTGCATACCAACCCGGACCGCCGAAGTTGGCCCCATCATCATCAATTACATAGACGGCACCATCAATACCCCAGGTCCACCAATGCATGTCTGTACCGCTGCCTGGGTATTTCGAGGGTTCACTTTCCCAAACAAGTCTCTTGATCAATTTGCTTTGCGGGTACGGAATGTCACGGTGATGGGTAACCGTATTGCTCTTTGGAGAGCACGCCCCAACAAAGCAGGCAAAAACTATCAGTAATCTTTCAAACCTCATAGAAATTTTCATTTTAGAATATAGATATGCGCACCTCAATCATGATTATAGAACGGAAATGCTTTCAATTTACTGTAATGTGGCTGACAGGCAAAAATAGTTAGGTAAGGTGTCATATTGAGCCAGCAGCAGTTTAGATCGTCCAATACTCCTTCCGGTATGCCCCCGGAGTTTTGTTACTGAGCTTGGAAAACAACCTGCTGAAGTAAGATATATTCGATAAGCCAACCATGTCCGCAATTTCCTGCATCGAACGATTGGTTGTTGTGAGTAAAACCTTTGCTCTTTCAATGCGTTTTTGTTGAATGTAATCGATAGGTCTCAAGCCTGTTTGCTCTTTGAACAATCGCGAAAAATAATCTGTGTTCAAGTGGCAGCGCTTTGCAAGATCATCAACGGTTAACGCGTCTGATAAATGCTCGCTGATGTAAAAAAGAGCTTCTGTGATCTTGTTGGTTTTATTGCTCAGGGGAAGAGTCGGGGATTTTTCTTCAATGAATTGTGATAGAAGTATCTGCAAAATGCCGTTTGTTTCCATGTAGTTGCCGGAAGATTGGCTGCTATTTTTTTCTTCAAAGCTTTTTAGTGTGGACGCATTCTCATAAGTCTTCGGATCGTTTTGCAATAAGTGACGGTTGGTGTTGATGTATAGTAAACGTTTGAATAGCTGTTTAGCTAACGCACTTGCCTTTACTTCGTATTGAAAACTCTTGATATTGTAAACAGACAAACCGCTTCCTACTTCTTCTAAGAAATGGACATATACCTGCTCCAGGTATTCCGGGCATTTATAGCTACTATACGTGAAGCTTGGGATCAGATACAGGTAGCCAGGCTTCAGGTGAAATACTTGATCGTTGTGATGAACCACACCATAACCACCTTTGATTAAATACAAGCGGGAAAAAGGGCTGATGACATCATCAAAATTCCATTTTGAGTCCAGGTGCACCTTCCCAATATTGAGCAAAGTGATTTTCAGGGATTGTAAAGACCGGTTCATAGTGTCTGAACTGTATAAAAAAAATAGTGCTGTTAAACACAGCCGAAGAGATGAATTTGTCGGAAATGTACAAAAAAAGGTCTTCTTTGAGAAAACAAGATGGGACCTCCTTCCGCTAACTTTAATTCAAAATAAAGCGGCCATATGAAGTGGAGGTTCTCCTTTTTTATTTCCTCACTGGTTTTTATCATTGCTTGCTCTCCGAGCCTGCCCGATGATGTTGCCGCTGCATACAAAACGGTACCTGATAATATTGATTTCAACCGGCATGTAAAGCCAATATTGTCTGACCGCTGCTTTTCCTGCCATGGTCCTGATAAAGGGAAACTGGAAGCAGGTCTGCGGCTCGACCTATCCGAGGCAGCTTTTGCAGAATTGCCCGAAACCCCCGGCAAAAAAG
>DASQNW010000048.1:0-8145 GCA_035644775.1 Chitinophagaceae bacterium
GCCGTATGATAGCTATGGTGAAGTAGTATGTATTCGAGTTTACAGTTCTCTTATTTTTACGCTTTTGAAGAGTACATGCATGTCCGCACTTCCATGTAGCTGAAGTGCAATGTGACCTTTCTTTCTCCCAGGATCATTAAAAAGTTCTGCTGTTTTCTTACCGTTAACATGTACAACGATGTGGTCTCCGTCTGCCCGTACCGTCATAGTGTTCCACTTTCCAGGTTTGTACCATGTGCGAACCTGATCTGGTGTGGGCTTCACCACCCACTCTCTTCCGCCGGTTTCATACAACCCTCCTGCATCATTGTTTGGATCAATTTCTGCCTGGAAGCCATGAACACCAACTACTCCTCCAACCTCCTCCGCGCGGAAATAAAGTCCGCTGTTGCCTATGATAGCCTTGTACTTAACCTGCACCTCAAAGTTGTCGAAAGCTTTGTCTGTTACCAATAGCCCATGCCGTTGGTCTTGCTTTTGGCTGCGGCCGACAATGGCGCCGTTTTCCACCTTCCATTCTCCGCCTGGAATGGTATGCCATCCCCGCAACGTTTTACCATCGAAAAGTGACACCCATCTTTTCTTGTTCTGGTCGCCTGAATTGTAAAAAAAATCAGGTGTGAAGGCGCTTGCTAAAAAACAAATCGCGGTGAGTACACTAAGTTGTATCAATCGTAACATCATCTATTTAATTTTAGGAGATTATTTTATCTTTTTGATTAAGCTAACTAACTGATTGGTACATTTTCAGCTCATTGTCTGAATTCTATCCAGTTCAAAAACATCGATACCCACATGTCTGATTTTGCATCCTGGGGATCGGAATAGACTATGTATAGATCATGATTGCCTGTCTGTGGTGTCGTTTTCATTTGCACTGTAGTCCATTTATCTTTTTTCTGATCCGCTCCGGCTTTCTGCGGCCGCTTTAACTGAGCGATTGAAACAGCACCAATCTCTTGCCCGGTTGGGCTACCCAGGTGTAAGGTAAGTTTTCCGCCGATTCCGCTTGGATCCACATAAAACAGTACTGTTCCAATTTTAGTAAGATCAATGTTCTTAAACAATAACCACGCACCATTTTCTGCAAAACGTACAACCGACTCGCTGAGTTTTGCAACGGCTTTATCATCATCGGATGCTGCTGCGTTCAGCCGTGGTGCTTTAAAGTGGAAATTTTTCTTCACCACATTCGCTTCCAATCCCATTCGTTCCTTATCCTGGTATGTCACGGAAAGAATATATTCACCCCCGCTTTTACTAGGATAGATGACACCTGACGGAGGTACAGTGATGGTGTTTTTGCCTTCGTCTTTAACAGACAGGACATAGGAGACCATTTCTGTTGCCTGCTTCATGGAGAGCTGCGGATGCGCCGACATCGCATGTTCGCCCCAAACACCACTACCTCCCGAAATGACCTTCCCTGCAAGTCTTTTGATGGTAGCCCCATCTTTTTTATAGCGCTCTGATATGGCCATATAGCTTGGGCCAACTGACTTGTTATTCAGTGCGTGACAGGACTTGCAATCGCTTTTTTCGATCAATGCAAAACCAGGGTGACTGGATGCAGATTCGTGCGCCTGTGCCACAAGAGTAAGATCACTGCCCATGGTATTGTAAGCAAGTGTAACCCGCACACTGTCGGCAGGAATCGTTCCGGTCTGCAAGCTGCCATCTTCCTTATCAGTTACATTCAGTTTGTACCGGATTGGTTTGTTTGGCCAGTAAAAGCTTTTATTACCATCAGTTTCCAAGCTGATCTCGGGTTCTCCATTGCCTGCTTTAATCCGGATGGTCTTTTCACTGCTCTTTCCTTCCTTATCAGAAACTATTAAACGCACATTGAATATGCCTGCGCGTTGAAAAGTATAGGCCGGGCTCGCTTCTTTCGACTGCACTTCGTTTTTATCGAAATACCATTTGTAGGATAGTTTAGAAGAATCCATATCGTAAGAACCTTGGGACGAGAATTGAACCTTTAATGGCAGTCCTCCAGCTGTCTTATCTGCTGCCAGTGCAACAACCGGAGCCCGGTTACCCCTGTTATACTCAATGCGGTATAAACCGGCGTCTTTATTTCTTGCAAACCAATAAGTACCATATTCCAGTGTATACAACACACCATCCGGCCCTATCTCCAAATCAATGGGATGATGGAAAGTTGTGCCCGGCATAAACTGCTCGATACTGTCGACTGTGCCGTTTTCCTTCAGAGTCACAACATTTACCCAGTCACGCATCCATTCGGCAATAAACAATTTTCCATCGTAATAAGCGGGAAGTTGTTTTGTAGTATCATTTGTTCTTTTGCCATACAAGTCGCTATAATACACCGGCCCACCGATGGGTGATTTACCTCCGGTGCCGAGGTATTTAAAATCCTTAGACTCGTCATATGAATACCAGATCAATGCTCCTTTTGCAGGAGGCAGATCTTTCAATCCTGTATTATTTACTGATTCATTTACAGGATGATTAGCATTGAAAAAAGAGCCGATCTTTTCTGAGGCAAAATCAAAGTCTGCATAAGCCGCATTAGGTCCGGCAAAATAAGGCCATCCAAAAAAGCCGGGTTCTGTTGCTGCATTCCATTCGTCATAGCTGATGGGGCCACGCTTGGGATCATCAATTGTGTTTTGCCCTACATCACCCCAATACAACCAACCTCTTTTGGCATCTACCGAAATGCGGAAAGGATTCCGACAGCCCATTACATAAATTTCGGGCCTGGTGTTCGGTGTTCCTTTAGGAAATAAGTTTCCTTCGGGAATTGTGTAGCCACCATTAGGCTCCGGACGAATGCGTAAAACCTTTCCCCTGAAATCATTGGTGTTTGCTGCTGTGCGCTGTGCATCCCAGTTCTCTCTGCCTTCCCGTTCGTCAATAGAATTGTAATAGCCAGGGTTGTGCGGGTTGGTATTGTCGCCCACCGCAATATACAAAAGGCCGTCGGGGCCAAATGCCAGCGAGCCGGCAGAGTGGCAACACTCCTCCCGCTGCGTAGGAATCTCAATAATGACCTTCTCAGAAGAAAAATGAATGCTGTCGTGTTCAAACACAAATCGGGAGACACGCTGGCGTGGCTTGTTATCGTTGGGTGAGTAATAGAAATACACAAAGCGGTTACTGCTAAACTTCGGATCCAGAACAACGCCGAGCAGGCCGTCTTCCTGTCCGGTATAGACTGACATGTCAGCTATCTTCTTTATCGAATTAGTAGCGGGCAAAAACAGTTTGATGGCACCCCTGCGTTCTACAACAATTACTTTTCCATCATGCATCACGGCCATTTCCATAGGTTCATCAAAATTATCAGCCAGCTTCACTTTCGAGAAGCGCTTCACTTCAAGCTTTTCGTCTTTCCATGAACCTTCATTCTGATTGCTGCAAGAGCTAAACACTAAGCTCAGCAAAAGAAATGAAAAGACGAAGGCAAAATACTGCTTGCATTTGCCGGATGAAAAAAACATTTGTGCGTTCTTTTTTGGTTTATAGGTAATAAAAATATCCTGTACAGTTATGAAAACGTTGATCAGAGAAGCAAAAAACAACCTCGCCTCTTGTGAGGTTCTTCTAATTTTTGTTCAAGCTTAGCACCCGTTTGCCCTAAGCTTTTCATCCAAAAATTGTTTCGCTCTTGGTACATCCGATTCTTCCAGATGCTCGATGATGATTGGAATATTGGGATGTTGCCTGCTCAGACGCTGCAAATAAAGATCGTAGTTCAATGAACCCAAACCAGGGGCGGGCAGTTCTATCATGCCTACACCACGCAGTGCATGCGCTTCGCTGGCATCGATATCTGCCATCTGTACACCCTGTGCACTGCTGGCACGCTTCACATCCTTTGCATGAGATATTATTATTTTATCTGACAAAGCATTGAAAATTTGGTGTAAGGTTTTATCCATCTGATCAATGTTGTGATCTTCAAAATAATTGGTGGGATCCATCAGCAAACCCAAATGTGGATCCTGTATATCAGCGAAAAGCCGCAACGTTTCTTCCACCGAGCCGATCACATTATTAACATAGGTCTCAATGAGAAACGTAACACCGTGCTCACGTGAGAAATCCACGATCTCCCGGATCACCTGCCTGCATTCCTCATACCCTTCCTCCGTTTTGTTTTTAGGATGATGCACCCAATCGCTCTCGCTGTCGAAAGTTCCCGTTTCACTGATCACATATGGCGATCCCAGCTCATGAGCGTGACGAATGATCTGTTTAAGGTGGTCAAGGTTCTTTTTGCGTTTTTCAGGTTCCGGATGGACAAGATTGGTATAGCCGGAAATGCAGCAGACAGGCAGGTTGTACCTGCGGAAAGTGTCACGGATGGTGTGGCATTTTTCTTTGGTAATGTTATCTGTAGAAAGATCCATGTCTTTGAAGCTGACGTCCAATTGAACCGTATTGAAACCAATGTCGCGTATACGTTTGGCTGTTTCTTCAAGATTGTAAGGAAAGTAACCTGTAAATATTCCGACTTGAATCATGGTAGATATTTTGTAGTAAATGAATGGTCAGTTTTGAAGTATTTCTTCGATCGCAATGGCCCTGTGCTCTTTTACAGACAGGTATGCCGCATCGATCAATGCCATTGTTTTAAGATTATCCTTTCCACTGACTTCCGGTTCCTTATCATCTTCAATAGCACAGATCAATTGAGCCATTGGTCCTGCAAAAGCATCTGGGAACCATACTTCATTCCAGCGTGGTTGAATCCACTCCTTCTTTTCAGTAGTAGTATAGTCTAAAGTGCTCGGAGTAGGCTCAGGATAGTAAGGCCATCCAATAGTCCCCCTCGCGATGCCTTCAGTGCCTTCCACCCGCCAATGTATATAGATATCACTTTCTGCACCCTCACGTGCTGGGCCTGCCCACACGTCATCCCAGGATGATGCACGAAAGCCATTCGCATACTCCAGAATATACAAGGCAATTCCATCCTCATGGTCAAAGTTCTTAAGTGTTCGTGGATCCTTGGTGACACTGGCAAACACACGTTCGGGATCGCCAAACAAAAAACGGAAAGCATCAAGATGATGTATGCTCATGGTGCGAAGTGTAACCCATCCCAGGTCTGCTTGCCAGGGCATCCAATGGGGTATGGCCCGCATGTCGATGGAGGCGAAAACGGGAGTTCCAAGTAGTCTTTTATCCAGAAGGGATTTGCAGGCCCTGATAGATTGATCATACCGCATGTTTTGGTTCACGCCCAGCTTTATGCCGGCTTCCTCACATAGGCGAACGATCTCTTTTGCTTGGTGGTAATTTACGCCGATGGGTTTTTGAGCCAGTATTCCCTTTATATGATCTGCATGCTTCACCGCTTCACGAATTACTTCTATCTGGTAGTGTGGTGGCACGGCAATGTCTACTACTTCGATGGCAGGATCTGCCAATAACTCCTGATAAGTATCATAAACATTTGGGATGCTATGCCGCTCTGCTACTTGTTGCGCAGTGGCCTTTGTTCTGCCGGAAATAGCTATGGGGTTGAACCCGTTTTGCTTATAGGCTACGAGGTGGCAGTCGGACATGATGAAACCTGTGCCAATGCATCCTATGCGCATGTCTTTATTGACTGGCAGGCGGGGCAAGTAATTTAATTCCATATAAGCAATCGTTGCGGGCCGAAATAGCTTTGGCGATTTCTTTATCGCTGGTAACCTTTATACCTCTTTCAAAGTGATCTCGTTCTCTTTGCTCAAAAAATCAGTTGAACCTGACAAACCCTTTAGTCCAGATTGTAAGATAGCTTCGTCCTCAACCACCTGTACTGGCGTGATGCAGGAAGTGTTCTTTTCCCTAAAGGGTATGTTGTAGCTAAGGTTATAAGCAGATATCAATGACCATCTTGGTTTGTTGGACAGGTTTGCCTCAGACATGTGCAACAAATTGCTATGAAAGAACAGCGCATCACCAGGTTTCAATTCAACGTACACACGCTCACACCTTTTTTCTGCTTCTTCGACAAAGGGCATATCAGCACCCTGCTGCTCACCTGCAAACAAATGTTCAAATCGACCCATTTTATGCGTGCCTTTCAGCACCTGCAGGCAGCCGTTTTGTTTTGTTGCTTCTGTCAAAGCTACCATTACGCTGATCATTGCATCCGGATACAAAAAGCCGTTCTTATACCAATAGCCGTAATCCTGGTGCCACTCCCATGCTCCACCAACTTTAGGCTCTTTTTGCATAAGCTTTGAATGAAAGTGACATACTTCTCCTTCACCCAAAAGTGCTTGTACAGAACGGACCATGCTTTCGCTTCGCACCAGCAGACCATAAGCATCATCGCCGGGTGTAAACCAAAGTGTAAGCTTCGTTCTTTTGCCAGATTGATCATTAAGGTCAAACGCGTGAGAAAGCAACATATCATCCTCAGTAGCCAACCGGTAAAGCAACGCTACCTGCTCAGGATTGAAAAAACCAGGCACCACCAGGTATCCGTCCTCATCATACTGTGCTTTTTGTGCTGGAGATAAAACAATGTTTGGCATAAATCGTAGTTTGATAGCAAAGTTGAAGTGTTCAAGTGCAGCTGCTTTAACTATTCATCCAAGAAGTAAAACTTTTTTGACCTTCTTTTCTCTGTTCTTCCAAATTTCAGTAGTTTAAATTTCATTTCCGCTTGATGAAACCCCTTATACAGAAACTACCTCTGTCAGAACAGTCCTCATTTGTTGCGGATAGATACCTTACTCCCTTTTTTGAAACTCCATGGCACTATCATCCTGAGTACGAGCTATTGATGATTATCAAGGGAAAAGGCAAAAGATTTATTGGCAATCATGTGTCGGACTATAACGAAGGTGAGATTGACTTTTTAGGGCCCAATCTTCCCCACTGGTATCGCAAGGAAAAACCTGATGCAGAAGGTGGATCGCTTGTGATCCATTTCAAAGAAGATTTTTTGGGAAAAGAGTTTTTGCAAGTTCCTGAGATGCAAAAAATGTTGCTGCTGTTCGAGAAGTCCAGGATGGGCCTGCGCATAAAAGGGAACACCAGTTTACAGGTGAAGCAGATGATGGAGGAGATGCTTTATTTGTCTGGAATTGAAAGGTTGATTTGCCTGCTTTCTATCTTGAATGTGTTGTCGACTTCGCCAGATTATGAAACCCTTTCAAGTTCCGAACTGGTGGGACAAAATGACAAAGAAAATGACCGCCTGCAGAAGGTATTTGATTATGTACTGGAACATTTTAAAGATGACATCTCAATAGAAGATGTAGCAAAGATCTCAACCATGAGCCCTTCAGGGTTTTGTCGCTATTTTAAAAATCGCACCAAAAAAAACTTTACGCATTTTGTAAATGAAATCAGGATTGGTTATGCATGCAAACAGCTGATGAAAGATAATTTCAGCATAAGTTACGTTTGCCAGGAAAGCGGATTTAACAACATGACCAATTTCATCAAGCAGTTCAAAAGAATTACAAAGCAAACTCCCTATCAGTTTAGGAGAAAGCACCAGCTATAGCGATCGTTGACGCAATAAAGTTTAGAGGAGGTTTCGAAGCTACCACTGAGAGACTGCCTCTTGACTTTCTCTGACGTTCATACAAAACACAACTAAGATTTAGGCAAGTAGCCTTTTTCCCGGCCGTCTGGAAGCTAGTTTGAAAAAGAAAATCTTGCGTCTGCCGTAATGCCTTTCCATCTATCAGTTCTAAATGGGGAAGCGGGAAAGCCTTCTTTGTTAAAAAGATTAATACTACCCGCATCATCTGCCCAACCGTAACGTACAGCCACAGGATTTTTTACTTCGGGGGAAGATACTGTTACTTTATGGCCTTTTATAATGGCAGTTGCCGCATAAAAGACTTTGTCGGCACCTGCTACTTCAAATCCAAGAAGATTGCCGTTGCCTTTTGCCTTTAAACCAGTTCCTGTTCCTGTAAAAGAAAGTACTATTCCTGTCCCCGAAACTTTCATGGACCGGTATAAGGGACCGCTGCCAACTTTCATTTTTCGATAGGTGTTGGCTAAGGCAAGTGTTGCAAGACGCTTGCCCACATCCTGTTTATTCTTCGGATGAATATCCTTTGCATCACCAATATCAGTAGTTACTGCCATACCTGTATTGGGCAATGATAAGGCATATGTTTGCGCTTCTCGCAGCTCTGCCCAGGCACT
>DASQNW010000049.1:0-1685 GCA_035644775.1 Chitinophagaceae bacterium
CAAATGACTTTGATTCAGTACTTAACTGCATTTCAAAATCCTCACGGTCATTCGGCGAAAAGAATTCCGTATGAGGATCAAAAGTTTTAGCAATAGCACTTAGATACGTGTTGTATATAAACTCGGGTACAGCTCTGTCGCTTGCAGCAGTCTGAAAACTCTTTGATAGTGTTCGTCTTAATTTCTGCCTTATCGCTGCCTCTTTGCTGCTAAACAGTTCTTTTGCAGGCTCGCCTTTTTGTTGTGCAAGACTAAGATCATATAGATGATTAAGCAGCTGAAGCTTCAGCCACTTTGTAAGCACCTGGCGCAATTCAACAGGAGACGAAGGGAACGCTGCTGACGGTTTTAACCACAAAACGATTTTTTCATCTACAGACAAATCAAGCGGCTTCTGTAGAATCAGTGTGACGAGTGAGTCGGCACGTTTTGCTGACGAAGCATAGGTGCTTGATACGGCTTTCAAAAAACTCCAGCCGGTTCCATTTAGTTCATCATCCAACCTATATTGATATTGGGCAAGTTGGTTGTATTCCTCTGAGGTTAGTAAAAACTTCTTGTGAAAGACTGTGGAAACTACTTCATTGAACACGTTAGAGGAAAAGCTGTCATTGACAGCTCGGGGGCTAAAATGATGTTTTTCAATCACCCGCTTTAAAACGATTGCATGCTGTTGTTCGGCACTCATTTGTGCTTGCGTACTGGCAAAGGCTATCGTCAGGGAAATGAAAGTGGGAAGCCACTTAAGAGGACTCATAAGGAGGTAGCTGGTTGAACACAAAATAATAATTAAAATCAGAGTTCAAAAGCCAGATAACAACTGCCATTGATATAGAAGGTTCTGATTAGTAGCGTCTACAGGAAGGTCTTGAAGCCTGACAATACAGCTGCCTGCCACTTCAATTTCGCTCCAATCCCGGAGCTATTTACCACACAACAATGAAAATTACCGCTGTTAACTTTTAGCAGTTCCTTGCATGTAGCTGCTATTAAAATTGTCCATGATCCGGTTTTTGTTGCTTTTCTCATGCTTGTTTTGGAGTTGGTTCAGCTGGGCTCAGTCGGTAGATTCATCTAATTCAAAGAAAAAATACTTCACCAAAAAAGCTTCCGGTCACATCACAATCGATGGCTTATTTACGGAAGAGGTATGGAAAGACGTTGAATGGGGCGGCGACTTTATTCAGTGGCAGCCCGATGAAGGAAAGGCACCATCACAGCAGACGGCGTTCAAAATTCTGTACGATGAAAAATTTCTGTACCTGGCATTCAGGTGCTTCGATAGCTCGCCCGACTCGATAGATAAACGGATGGGAAGAAGGGATGAATTTCCTGGCGACTGGATTGAAATAAACTTAGATAGCTATCATGATCTCCGCACTGCTTTCTCGTTCACGCTTTCTGTTTCCGGTGTTCGAAGCGACGAATTTGTATCGAACGATGGAAGTAACTGGGATGGTAGCTGGAATCCGATCTGGTTTGCCAAAACTCATGTAGATGACAAAGGATGGACCGGTGAAGTAAAGATTCCATTTAGCCAGCTGCGCTATGGCGCTGAAAAAGAAAAGGTGTGGGGGCTGCAGGTAAACCGGAGGCTTTTTAGAAAGGAAGAACGCTCTACCTGGCAATACATCCCTCAAAATTCTGGCGTGTGGGTAAGCCGTTTTGGTGAGCTACACGGCTTA
>DASQNW010000050.1:0-10922 GCA_035644775.1 Chitinophagaceae bacterium
TGAGCTGGCGCAGTAGGGTTTAGAGTTAAGCATAGCAATGATTTAATGTTGAACCCCTGCATCTTTCTGGAACGAAATCTATTTTGTCGCAAATATCCTTTGATGAAACCGTTTTCCTTTGCACCTTTTCTATCAGGCATCTTATTGGTTATCTCTTCCACTGTTGGAGCGCAGCTCACAGAGAAATTGGTGCACCGCTGGGATGCTGTTATTGGTAAAAACACTGTAGCAAACATATGGCTGGTAGCAAAGGACAGTGTGCTCATTGGTGAGATAGTGTACAAGAAGAGTGGAAAGCCCATTCAGCTTCGCGGCACGTTCTCAAAAAACACGGGCTACCTGTTGTATGAGTTTGACAAAAACGGGAATATCTCAGGCATTATGCATGGGAGCTTTGCAGGCAGCGGCTCTTCAGGTGAATGGTACTCGCCGTCTACGAAAAATCATTTTCCCTTATCTCTAAAACTAGTCTCCAGGACTTCCCCTGCCAAAGCAGTGGTGTTGATTCCAAACAACGTCAGCGGCTCGTATGCATACCAGGCTTCCATGGATGGGCCTGTGGGCACCCTTACTGTTTCCAGGATCAGCGCAGACACGATTCAAATAGAGCTTGAATGCGTAACTGCTGGTCCGGCATACAACCTCGCATCAATCGAAAAATTCAATGCTAAGATCAGGAACAATATGGTACAGTATCGTGTGCAGAACGGCTGCGAGTTGTTGATTCGTTTCGTGCATGATGTTGCTGTAGTTGAATATGTAAACGGGCAAGCCGATTGCGGATTTGGAGCAGGCGCAGACGTAAGTGGTATCTACATGAAAAAAGCAAAATGATCATTTTAAATGATTGTCTTTGTCGGCTCTTCTCTTAATAATCTCCTAACCATTTGGTAACAGGTGCTTAGCACAAAGGAAACATTGCGCTGATAGTTTCGTTTGAAATAACTCAATCATGCGCAAACATCTACTCCGGCTTTCAGGCTTATTGTTGCTTGGTGCTATTTTGCAGTTGCAATCTTCTGCACAAGTAACTGGCCCCAGCTCTTCTCAATCACCTTATGTAATTCCTGCAGCTCCTGGTGTTCAAACCACTTCTATTCTAACAGCAGGCGATGCAGTTAACGGTTACAAGATGGCAGGAATTCCTGATGGTTCCGGTGCCTACGATAATGGGGACGGTACTTTTACCTTCCTTGTCAACCATGAAATTCCAGCTGCAGCGGGTGCTGTGAGAGCTCATGGAGCTACCGGTGCTTTCGTCTCCAGGTGGATTGTTAGTAAATCGAATCTTGCAATACTTAGTGGTAGTGATCTTATCCGTAATGTGAACCTCTGGAATGGTAGCGGCTATGTTATGTATAACGCCGCTAACACTTCTCCACTAGCGAGGTTTGGCAGATTTTGCTCTGCCGATCTTCCTCCTGTATCAGCATTCTACAATTCTACTAATGGAAAGGGCACGATGGAACGCATCTTTATGAATGGTGAAGAGACAGGCGCCGAAGGTCGTGCGTTCGGGCATATTGCCACAGGTGCAAATACAGGCACGAGCTATGAGTTGCCAGCACTGGGAAAGATGTCGTGGGAGAATGCCGTAGCACATCCTTCCAGCGGTGATAAGACGATTGTAATAGGGCTTGATGATGCTACTCCAGGCCAGGTGTATGTTTATATCGGCACCAAACAAAACAGCGGAAATGAAGTAGAACGAGCAGGCCTTACCAACGGGATGTTGCATGGCGTTGCCGTAAGTGGCTTATTGCTCGAGACCAGCGCCTCCGTTCCTGCACCTAACACACCGTTTTCTTTGCCAAGCCTCGCTGACGTTCGAAACATGACCGGTGCTGCCATTAATGCTGCAAGCAATATTGCAGGCATTACTAATTTCCTACGCCCGGAAGATGGCGCCTGGGATCCTATGCATCCTGAAGACTTTTACTTCGTCACTACAAATACCTTCAATGGCCCAAGCCGCCTCTGGAAATTGCATTTCACAAACATCAATGACCTTACACAGGGTGGAACCATTACTGCCGTGCTTGATGGAACAGAAGGTCAGAAAATGCTTGACAATATTACCATTGATCAATGGGGACATATTTTAATGCAGGAAGATGTCGGCAACAATCCTCACAATGGTAAGATCTGGCAATACAAAATTGCAACAGATGAATTGAAGCTGATTGCCAAACACGATCCTGCACGCTTTGGAGACATTGGCATGCCTTCCGTTGCTCCCTATAATCAGGATGAGGAAGCTTCGGGAATTATCGATGCACAGGAGATACTTGGTGCTGGTATGTTCCTGATGACAGACCAAACACACTATCCCATTCCTGGCGAACTTTATGAGGGCGGCCAGCTATTGGCTATGTTCAATCCGGACACGTATAATGCATGTGCAAACTATTCGGGCAATGTTTCTATATCGCCTTCTCCGGCAGTTGCTAATCATTTGGCAAACACGATCTACCTCGGTTATGGACCACAAAGTGTAAAACTAACTGCTTCCGTTCCTTCAGGGCTTCCGCCATACACCTATAGCTGGTCCAACGGTGCAACCAGCAACGAGATTATGGTAAGTCCCACTACAACCACCACTTTTAGTGTTACCATAAAAAATGCTTTTGGCTGTGCGATCACTCTTGAACAAACCGTAAATGTGATGGACGTACGTGATGGGGACAAAAAAATATTCGTGTGCCATAAAGGAAAAACCCAATCTATTTCCGTGAATGCAGTTCCTGCACACCTGGCGCAGGGTTCAATGCTTGGGGCCTGCAGCGGCGAAGAAATGAACAACAAAGGAAAGAGCAGGTCAAAGATGAAAGACGTGCCCATGTTGTTTCCTAATCCAACTCACCACGAGGCAACTCTATCCATCAAGTTAATGGAGGATGCACGAGTGGCAGTGAGCATAGTAGATATGGAAGGGAAAACGGTAATGAAACCGGTGAATCAAACTTATAAATCGGGCAGTCACCAAATCAGGCTCAACACTGCTGCGTTGACAAAGGGTACTTATTTCGTGCAGGTGAATTATGGAAACGAAGTTTCCAAGATCAAAATGGTAGTTATTCGATAAGAACATACAATTTCTTATTCAGAGGGTGTTCCGTTTTCGGAATGCCCTTCTGAATTTAGATCAAGAAACAATAAAGATGCTTTTCAGAAAGAAGAACCTGGTTCTCGCACTGATGGTCTCGTTGGCTATGCTTTGCATATATTCCTTTTCGCCGAACAATGATTCGGCCGCGTATAAAAGCTCTTACGATAAAAAGCTTCAAGATTTCACGGCAGCGCAGACAGCCTTACTGCGTCAAATTGAAGCCGCCGACGTAAAATCAGAAAAAGACGTTGCTAGCATAAAAGAGCACCTGCAGATCGCAAGAAACCACCTGAAAACTCTCGATTTCTGGTTTAGGTATTTAGAACCCATAGCCTACAGGAAAATCAACGGGCCATTGCCTGTAGAATGGGAGACGGAAGTCTTCGAAAAATTCGAAGCTCCGTATAGACGAGAAGGCGCAGGGCTTACGCTTGCAGCTTTGTATTTGGAAGAAGAAGATCTGCAAAAAGATTCGCTGACTGCTTTGATCAAAACCTCTATTGAAGCAGTGCGAACCTTCAAGGAAGATTCCATCACTTTGCAATTAAATACTTACTCAAATTTTTACCTGTGCAACAGGATGTTTTTGTTAAACCTTGCTGCTATTTACACCACCGGATTTGAGTGCCCCGATACCACGCAGGTAATACCTGAACTGCTGCTCATGCTAAACGGGGTACACGATATTTACAGATCGTTCAACACCAGCTTCCCGGAGTCGAAATTGCCGGATGCCTATCTATCATTATATCAGAATGCTATCCGGTTTGTGGAAACGCAGCCTGCCACTTACAGTGCTTTCGATCATTTTTCTTTAATTCAGAAATTCATCAACCCGCTTTTTCTTTTCAACCAAAAGCTAATCAATCAATATCGCGTCACCAGCAGGAGCCTGGTGGACTACTCGCTTAACAAAAAGGAGATTACCATTTTCGATAAGGCATTGTTCTCTGGGCAAAATTCAAAAGGTATTTTTCACCGGATCACCAATCCCGACGCCCTGGCAGAAGTGGAGCGGCTCGGCAAGCTCTTGTTCTTCGATCCCATACTTTCCGGCAACAACCAACGCAGCTGTGCTTCTTGCCACAATCCCGCAACTTTTTTTACCGATACCATAGTTACTACTTCTTTCAAATTTAATAGGGAAGGGTTTCTTGGAAGAAATACACCTTCTCTGATTAATGCGCAATACAATCACCTGCTGATGATCGATGGCAGGCATATTTCACTTCAGGATCAAACTAAAGGAGTGTTGACAAATGCAGAAGAAATGAATTGTTCAGAAAAGGATGTGGTAGAAAAAGTGTTGAGCTGCCCTGATTATAGAACTGGTTTTAAGCAATTGCTCAAGTATACACCAACAGAAAAAGAGATAAGTATTGATCACATTGTTTCTGCCGTAACACTTTACTATTCAACCCTCAGCCAATATTATTCGCCATTCGATAGAGCTATAAACAGTGACATAGAGTTGGATGCTTCTGCAAAAAAGGGTTTCAATCTTTTTATGAGCAAGGCACAATGTGCAACCTGTCATTTTGTGCCACAGTTCAACGGTGTAAAGCCACCTTATACCGGTTCTGAGTTTGAAGTTCTTGGCACACCTTCAGACAGTTCATTCTCAAGCTTGAGTTCTGATATGGGCAGATACAGTCTTAATCCTGCAGCAGAAATGAAAAATGCTTTTCGTACCGGCACTGTCCGGAATGCTGCTTTCACAGCGCCGTACATGCATAATGGCGTATTCAGAAATCTTAAACAGGTGATTGATTTTTATGATGCAGGTGGAGGTGCAGGTCGAGGATTGCAGGTGCCTAACCAAACGCTATCACCTGAAGGGTTACGATTGACAGAAGAAGAGAAATACAACCTAATTAAATTCATTCACTCTTTGAGTGAAGTTGTTCCTGTGGTGAAGAGTCCTGAAAAGCTTCCGCGTTCAGAAATAAAATCTCTAAACAATAGAAAAGCTGGTGGTGAATATTAAACATGTTCAAATGAAGTACTTAATCACTCTCCTTCTTGCCATAATCCTGACAATGGCTTCGTGTGCAGTATCACAGGCAAAGGTCACGTATGAGTTTCCTGATGCCATGTCAGAAAATGTAAGAACTGAGTACATTAAGCTTTGCGAAAAAGGCAAGGTTCTGTACGATATCAACTGCGCTGGATGCCACAACATCAAGAAAGGACGTCAGGAGCTAATACCCGATTTTACTCCAGAGCAGTTAAAGGGCTATGAAATAAGAGTGCTCAATTCAGAGCACGAAGAAAATATGCCCGATGAAAAAGTAACCGCTGAAGAACTTGGGCTCATTTCTACCTTCCTTTTGTACAAGAAAAAGATGGGTTTGAAAAGTTGAAAGCAGCCGATGTGAGAGTGCCGCTGCTTCAATAAAAAAAGACAGCTCCAGTTTGCTTTGAAGCATCAACTATAATGGTGAGCATTGCTTCTTCTTCGACGCTATCAGCGCTCATTTCTTTAGGCACTACATTCGGACTACATCTTTCAAGGTAGCTCACCAAAACCATCGGGCATAAACGTCGTTGTAGTACAAAGCAAGTCAAAGAGAAATTGTATTCGTTTTAGAGTACACTTTGCTCCACGTTACATTAATTCCCTGTTAAGCAATCATTATCAGAAGATGCTTTTTGGTTACAATTAGTTCGGTTTAAGTTAACCATTCCGACACAAAGCCGTAACACTCCGCCAATAGTTTTGAGTTTTGAAACTAACAACTATCGTTTATGAACCACAACATGAGTTACGGCAAATGGGTGTTTTTCCTGTTAACTTTCTTCGTCCATTTCCAGGTGTTTGCACAAAGCAATCCAATTAAAGGAAAGATTTTAGATGGTGCAACTAAGATGCCTTTACAAGGTGCAACCATCTTTGTTAAGAGAACAAATGCCTCGGTAGTTACTGACGAGAACGGAGAGTTTATCCTGGATGCAAACAGCGACGATGAGCTAATTGTCTCCTATGTTGGGTTTGAAGAAAAGAGGATGAAGGCATCTACTAATCTAAACAGGATAGAGTTGAAAACAGCCTCTAATCAGTTGCAGGATGTAGTAGTGACAGCCCTTGGAATCAGGAAGGAATCACGAAGGCTCGGATATGCAATACAAGAGGTGAAGGGAGAGAACCTCACCGTTGCAAGAGAAACAAATGTAGTAAATCAATTGGCCGGAAAAGTTGCTGGTGTAACGGTAGTAGGAAGTCCATCCGGCATTGGTGGATCTGCGAGAGTAACTATTCGCGGTGAACGTTCTGTGGACCTCAATAAAAACCAACCTCTTTATGTAGTGGATGGTGTTCCTATTTCAAATGGGCTGACAGGTGGCTCCGGCAGGAATAATCTTGAAGTAGATTTCGGCAACGGAGCAGGATTTGTGAATCCTGACGATATTGAATCAATGTCCGTGTTGAAAGGAGCAGCTGCTTCTGCGCTGTATGGATCAAGAGCAGCCAATGGAGTGATCATTATAAAGACAAAGTCAGGTAGAGGCACTAAAGGCATTGGCGTGGAGATCAACAGTAATACCACTTTAGAAACTCCTCTGAAACTGCCGGAGTATCAAAATAGATACGGACAAGGAAACGGCAATGGTGGTGATTTTGCTTTTGTAAACGGAGGAGGTGCCGGCAAAACAGATGGTACAGATGAAGGATGGGGTCCTGCTTTCAATGGCCAACTGTATCCACAATATAATTCACCCCGTACTTTGAACGGGCAGCCTATTCCTTTCTTGGGTGGAGATCTGAATGCCCCCGCAGGAAGTGTCATCACGCCAACACTTTGGGAGCCTGACGTAAATGGTGTAAAAAACTTTTTTGAGACCGGCCGTACCCTTACCAATAACATCGCATTGACAGGAGCTAACAAAGATGGTGACTTCCGCTTGTCCTACACCAATCTGGATCAAACCGGCATTGTCCCCAATACGGACCTGAAAAGAAATACCGTGTCGCTAAGCGGTGGATACAACCTCACCAACAAATTGTCCGCACGTGCATTTGTAAGTTATATCAAAAGCAATAGCGATAACCGCCCGTCCATTAGCTATGGCACGGAAAGCATTATGTACCTCTTCAACTGCTGGCTACCACGCTCGGTGAAACTTAGTGATATGGAAAGGCTTTGGCAGCCGGGACTTGAAGGTCGCCGTCAGTTTAGCTGGAACTATAATTACCACGACAATCCATACCTTACTGTCTATGAAAACACAAACGGCCAGCACGTTGACCGGCTTGTAGGTAACGTAAGCCTTAAATATGATCTCACGAATTGGCTAAGCCTGCAACTGCGCTCAGCAACAGATTTCGGCAACGAAAGACGTGAATACCGCCGCGCTTTTAACACACAACGTTTTCCTTTTGGCCAGTACCGCGAAGTGAAAATAATAACAGAAGAAAGGAACTCTGATTTTCTCTTATCTGCTGACAAAAACATAGGTTCAAATTTTTCTTTCTCTGCGAATTTTGGTGGTAACCAATCGCGGCAGCGTTCTGATTTCGATGAGTTGAATGCCGGTCAATTGAATATTCCTGGTATTTATAACCTCACTAACTCCAGGATACCACTCGATGTAGCACAAACCAAGGTGGAAAAAAGAGTAAACAGTCTTTATGGATCTGCCTCTCTCGGCTATCGCAATTTCTTGTTTCTCGATGTTACCGGCCGTAACGATTGGTCATCTGCGCTTACCATCCCCAATGATCTGAAGCTGCTTGGTAACGAAGACAATTCTTATTTCTACCCCTCAGTGGCAGTCAGTGCTATTGTCAGCGATATGATGCAGATGCCTTCATACATTTCTTTTGCCAAGCTCAGGGCAAGTGTAGCACAGGTAGGGAATGATACAGACCCATTCTCTTTTACACAGGCTTATAATCCCAGCAATCCGTTCGGTGGTGCGCAGGTGTATGGTGAAACTGACCGCCTGGCCAACTTAAGCTTAAAGCCCGAGATCAGTACTGCTTATGAAATAGGTACAGATATCCGCTTTCTCAAAAATCGGCTCGGCATTGATCTTACCTTTTATGAAAGCCGCACCACCAACCAGATCCTCAATATTCCACTATCTATTACAAGCGGTTATAACAGCCGTTCCATCAATGCAGGTGAAATCAGGAACCGAGGGGTAGAAGCAATGCTGACGATTGTTCCCGTTCAAACAAAGGATTTTAAATGGTCTACGAATTTGAATTTTTCAAGCAACAGGAGCAAGGTGATCTCATTGGCTGACGGACTGACCAATTTCGTTATGGCAAGCAGGCGCGTTAGCATCGAAGCAAGAGTGGGGGAACGAATGGGTGATATGTATGGAATAGGCTTTGCGCGGGTACAGAACACCAACAAAGACAAACCTTTTTACGACCCTTCAGGACAATACGTTGGCCAGATGGTGTACAGCAATGGAAGGCCAGTACGCACTACGGAACGCATTAAAATGGGCAACTACAATCCGGACTGGCTGGCTGGCATCAGCAATGCTTTTAGCTACAAAGGGCTACAGCTAAGCTTTCTGTTTGACATCCGTTCCGGTGGAAAATTATATTCTGAAACTCAGACAGTAGGGCGAGAAGGGGGCATCATCATCGAAACACTTGAAGGCCGCGCTGATGGTTACGATCTAACAAAGGCGGGCAATGGTGTAATAGGAGACGGTGTGAAGCAGAATACTGATGGAAGTTTCAGTCCTAATGATGTGAAGCGTACAGCCAGAGAGTGGCATACAGCGTGGACCGGTGGACGCAACATAGCAGAAGGAGTGATGTACGATGCTTCTTTTGTGAAGCTAAGAGAGTTGCAGCTCGGATATTCAATTCCGGACCGTGTTTTTGGAAAACTTCCTTTCAGGGGTGCTGTAGTTACACTGGTAGGAAGAAATTTATTCTTGTGGGATAAGGTGCCGCACATCGATCCGGAAACGATGTCATATACAGGTGGTACTGCTCTACCGGGTATCGAATACATGGCGCTTCCTTCTACAAGAAGCTATGGTGTAAACCTGAATTTCAAATTCTAATTTTTAAGAAACAAGCAAACTTTAAAAATGAAAAAGCTTATTTATATCGTCTTGATTTCTCTAAGCATGTTCTCCTGCAAGAAGGATTTTGAGCAGGTCAATACAAACAATAATGTGCCAACGCAGGTCACTCCCGATCTATTGCTTTCCGGCGTCATCAGGAATATGATGAACGGACAGGTGAGTGAAGCCTGGGGAATAGGTAACATAGTAGCGCAGTACCATTCCAAAATTCAGTTTGTCAATGAAGACCGTTATCTGTGGGGAGAGCAAAACAGTTTATGGAATAACGTGTATGGCAATATGCGGAACGTGAAGAACATGCTGGATATGAGCACAGACGATAAAGACGCCTACAGAGGAATTGCTCTGATCCTGAAATCATGGATGTTTGCTATGGCTACAGATGCTTATGGCGATATACCTTATTCTGAAGCAACCAAAGGAAAGATAGAAGGAATTTATACGCCTAAGTACGACAAGCAGGAAGATATCTACCAGGGCATTCTCAGCGATCTAAAAAAAGCCAACGAAGTGCTGGCACAAAGTACAACAGATGTAAAAGGCGATTTGTTGTACGGTGGCGGTTCCGCTTCAATTTCTAAATGGCGGAAGCTTTCTAACTCACTTCGCCTGCGCTATTTGATGCGGCTTTCGAAGAAGAAGGATGTTGCTGCTGAAATGCAGGCAATATTGAGCGATGCTACCAATAACCCGGTATTCACATCTAATGCAGATAATGCGGAGATGAAGTATTTGGCGGCTGCACCTAATCAATGGCCGATGTATGGATCAAGAGTGGGTTCGTTCGACGAGTTCAGACTTAGTAAAACGCTAAGCGACAGGTTAAAGGCATTGAACGATCCCCGGCTATCTGTCTTTGGCCGGCCTACACAGGCTTCTGTGGCTGCTGGAAAGCCTGAAATTGAAGGAGTGCCTAATGGTCTTGGCGACGTAGCTGCGCTCAATTATAACGGCGGTCCGCAAGGAGTGTCGAGAGTAGGATACACATTTGCTTGTCTTGTTTGTAACGATCCAGGTCAGGCTCCGCCCGTACCCGATGCGCCACGTGCATTGTTGATGACCTATGCTGAACTGCAATTTATTCTTGCCGAAGCACGCGAAAAAGGAATGATCACCACAGGTGAGGCCGCAACTTATTATAAGAGTGGAATTGATGCAAACTTTGCATACTGGCAAAATGTTGTTCCGCAATCTTATAGTATCAACATTACACCACCCGAAGATTATTTTACTCAATCTGGTGTGGCTTATACAGGGTCTCAGACAGAAAAGTTGCAGAAGATAGGTTTGCAAAAATGGATCTCTTTATACTTCAATGGCCTTGAAGCCTGGTTCGACTGGCGCCGCACGGGTATGCCGGAAATTATACCGGGTGCTGACAATCTGAATAACAACAAAGTTCCAGTACGCTTCATCTATCCTCTCTCTGAGCAATCATTAAACGGTGCAAATAGAGCAGAAGCAGTTCAAAGGCAGGGAGAAGATAACTTAAATATAAAACCGTGGATAGCACAGTAAACAAACAGCAGCAATGCTAAAACTCACAGCTTCTTTTCTTTGCCTCATTCTCATCTTTCCGTCCACCAGTGCACAGACGGCTGTCGGGGGACAGCCGCTGCCTGCCTGGCAAAAAGGATTTTTTGATCTGCATCATATCAATACAGGCAGAGGGAACGCTGCTTTTTATGTGCTACCCGATGGCACAACAATGCTTTTTGATGCCGGTGAAATTCCACCTACGGATCCCCGCGTATTC
>DASQNW010000051.1:0-5831 GCA_035644775.1 Chitinophagaceae bacterium
CATCCAACGTAAAAGAAAATCCGGAGAAAAGGACGTGCACACTGTTTTAGATGGCGAAACATTACACCACATAGCGCAGTCAGAAGGCATCAGGTTGGAAAGTTTACTTGCTTATAACTTCCTGAAACCCGACATGCAGCCACGCACAGGTGAACAACTTTATCTTAAAAGTCATGCCCCTTCTATGCCCCGCCTAATGACAGCGAGCGCCATCATAAGTGTTATTTCCCGATCAACGGGATTAGCAAAGGGGGATTACTCTTCGGAGCCGGGTTACCTACTCCATAGAGTTCAAGCTAAGGAAACAATGTACTCCATATCTAAAAAGTACGAGGTGAACGTAGAGGATCTTATGCAATGGAATGACCTGCGAGATGCTCAGTTGAAAACAGGTCAGCAACTCCGCATTAAAAAGATGTAATGTCTCAAATTCAAGTGCATGATAAGACATTTGAAACCTACATTTCAGAAAGTGAAATTCTGAAGAAAATAGAAGAACTAGCGCAGCAGCTGAATACGGACTACAGGGACAAACGTCCGCTTTTTATTCCCATACTTAACGGCTCATTCATGTTCGCTTCTGATCTATTCAAGCACCTGACGATTGACGCCGAAGTTTGTTTTATAAAGTTGGCATCTTATAAGGGCACGAGATCTACAGGACAGGTGATCACTGCTATCGGTCTCGATCATGATTTATATAACAGGAATGTGGTTATTGTAGAAGATATTGTAGATACCGGCAAAACACTCAACGAGTTTCTACCACAACTCTATCATCAACACCCGGCCTCAATGAAAATAGTGGCTCTGCTGCATAAACCTGATGCTACTGAGTACCCCATAGAGGTGAGCTACACAGGTTTTAGAATTCCAAACAAGTTCGTAGTTGGTTACGGATTAGATTACGATGGCCTGGGTAGAAATCTCAGGGAAATCTACCAACTGGTGGAGCATTCTTCCTAACAACGATTATTTGTTGTACTTTTTGGCACAAGTTGTATAAGCTTCCTGTATATATTGCCACCTTAATCTTTTTTAATTGCATTGCTACTTCCCAACCTTATTATTACAAAGGTGAAGTGAAAGACGAACAAGGTAGTCTTCTGCAGAACGTGGCCATCCTCCACAACAATAGTGGCTATGTTTATTACAGCGGCCAAGGCGGCTCTTTCGGACTGGTACTTCAAAAGGCAAAAGACACATTGACTTTTTCAATGGCTGGCTACTATAAACAAAAATTAATTATAGATCCTACGAAGTACACAACCGTAATTTTGAAGAAGCAGCCCAAACTTTCTGCCTCTCCTTATAAGCTCTCTTCTCTTACCGAAAATCTTAGAAGAGAAACGCAGCAACAGTGGTTTGTTGGTGATGAAACTTATGCCAGCATCATAGAAAACCAGTTTGTTCCTGCACGCCATCATCCTTCCACCGGCGTATCTCTTAACGTAGATAGAGCCTCTTACAGCAACATCAGGCGTTTTATAAACATGCAAACACTGGTGCCTCCAGACGCGGTGCGCATCGAAGAAATGCTGAATTACTTCAATTTCAATTATTCAGAACCTGCAGCAGGTAAGACTTTCGAAATTAGTTCTGTTGTTACCGATTGTCCCTGGAATGCTGCTAACCAATTAATGTTTGCGCAAATCAGTTCCAGAAAGATAGCAATCGACAGCTTGCCTGCAGCCAATTTTGTTTTTTTGATTGATGTGTCGGGTTCTATGGATATGCCTAACCGGCTGCCGCTACTGAAAGCAAGTTTCAGAGGGTTAGTCAACAATCTTCGACAAAAGGATTTAGTCTCGATTGTGGTGTATGGAGGCACCGTCGGTATTATGCTGCAAGCAACGAGCGGCGCTGATAAGGATAAAATCTTTGCTGTTATTGATAGCCTAACACCTGGTGGAAACACTCCCGGCGAATCTGGTATAAAGCTCGCGTACAACCTCGCAAGAAAGCACTTTATTGAAAAAGGTAACAACAGGGTGATCCTCGCTACAGATGGGGATTTCAATGTAGGGCTTCGCTCTGAAGCTGACCTGGAAAAACTTATAGAAGAGCAAAGCAGTACTGGTGTATACCTTACCTGTTTAGGTGTGGGAATGGGCAATTATAAAGATTCAAAGATTCAGGTGCTGGCAAAAAAAGGAAGAGGAAACTTCGCTTACCTGGATAGCTATGCGGAAGGTGAGAAAGTGATGATGAAGGAATTCATGCAAACACTATATGTTGTTGCTGACGATGCTTACCTGCACGTGCAGTTCGATCCTGAACAAGTGAAAGAGTATCGGCTGATAGGTTTTGATAATAAGATGGGAGCTATAAAAGATACACTTGCTTTAATTGAGGGGGGCTCCATTGGTTCCGCCTATTCGATGATTGTTACGTTTGAAATTACTCCCAACAATACTGCTGCCGCTAAGATCGGTTCTGCTTCATTAGCGCGGTTTTCATTGAGTTACAAAGTACCATCAGAGGCCTACACCCGATCAGAGGTGATTCAGCCGCAACTGAATTATACACCATTAAATAAGCTGGAACGATCTTATCAGTTTGCAACTTCCGTAATGATGTTTGGCTCCATTTTAAAAGAATCCAGGATTGCAAAAAACATATCTTTCAACGACGTTTCTTTATTGGCTGCACAATCCGCCAACATGGAATTGCCTTCACAAAAAGAGTTTTTGAGCCTGGTACAACAGGCAAAAAGCATCTACAGTAAAAAGAAGAAAATAGGTCTAGGTCAAATAGGCTTTCGCAACTGATTTTTTTCCATAAACAAGTATCGGCTGATCAGCCAAACATCTCACGCGTTTTTCGAAAAAGCTCTTTTGATTTTTGTCAGGATTAGGCTTGAAGTTAGATGAGTGGTTCATTTTCTCCAGCAGGTTTAAGCAAACGGAGAAAATTACCAACCAAAACAAAGTCTTTCTATTACACCCTTATTGATAACATTTGGAGGATAGGAGATATCAACACTGGCGTTGCCCTTACATGCTAGGCTGAAAGCAGTGAACCTGGCAATCTTTATTACCTTTGCACAGGAATGTTCAATCCAATTACCATCTCTCCTAATATTCAAAGCGGCGAACCGGTTTTTAGTAACACCAGGGTTCCGGTAAAGAATCTTTTTGATTACCTGAAAGCAGGCCATTCAATAAACGATTTTCTGGAAGATTTTCCCTCTGTAAAAAAAGAGCAGGCTGTGCAAGTAATTGAACATTTCGAGAATCTTCTCAACTTCCATTCATTTGCAAATGAAAAAAGTACTGCTTGACGAGAACCTTCCAATAAAACTAAAATACCGGTTACAGGAGTTTTGCAATATTTATACAGTTACTGACAAAGGGTGGAACTCACTGGAAAATGGAGACTTGATAAAGGCTATGCAAGAAGATGGGTTTGATTATCTTTTGACTTCAGATAAGAATCTACAGCACCAGCAAAATCTTTCCAAATGCACTGGGAGGTTTGTCATATTGGATGTTCTGAATAATAACTAAGACACTATTTTGCCTCTTGTTGAGAAGATAAAGGTATTCTTAGGGACAGATACTAATGCAGGTTTGATCGTAATCAAATAAAACTACAACTACAAACATTATATTGCCAGAACCGGACCTTTGGCTTATGATGAAAATAGCTTACCTCAGTAATTTTTACGGTTCTATATCGAACGAAAAATAAAAGACCTGGCTCTAATTGTTCGACATTTCCTATTCACATCAGCCAAACATCTCACGCATTTTTTCAAAAAAGCTCTTTTGATTTTTGTCAGGATTAGGCTTGAAGTTAGAGGAGTGGTTCATTTTCTCCAGCATAGTTTTTTCATCGCTGCTCACCACCTGGGGGGTCCATATATTTACATGTACCAGCTGGTCGCCCTTCTCATAGCTATTTACCGCTGGGAACCCTTTCCCTTTCAGTCGAAATATTTTGCCGCTTTGTGTGCCTGGCGGTATTTTAATTTTTGCACGACCATCAATTGTGGGCACTTCTACTTGTGTACCGAAAACAGCATCCGGGAATGAGATGTGCAACTCATACGCTACATTCAATCCTTCTCTTTGAAGCTCCTTGTGCTGCTCTTCTTCTATAAGGATTACCAAGTCTCCAGGCATACCACCGCGTTCACCGGCATTACCGCGTCCGCTGATATTCAGCTGCATTCCCTCCTGTACACCCGCGGGAATATTGATAGTAACGGTTTCTTCACCGTACACTCTTCCTTCTCCTTTGCAGTTGGTGCATTTTGCTGTAATTGTTGATCCTTCTCCATTGCAATTAGGGCAGGTAGTAACTGTTTGCATTTGCCCAAGAAAGGTGCTGGTTACCTTGCGTACCTGGCCGCTGCCTCCACAGGTGCCACAGTTCTGTATGCTGCCCTGGTCTTTAGCCCCACTACCACTGCAAGTATTGCAACCAACGTACTTTTTAACCTTTATATTCTTTGTTACTCCTTTTGCAACTTCTTCGTAGTTGAGCTTTAACTTGATTCGTAGATTGCTACCTCTTGTGCCCCTGGCTCGCTGCTGCCCGCCACGCGTACGGGCACCGCCCCCGCCACCAAAGAAGCTGCCGAATATATCTTCGCCGAAGATGTCTCCAAACTGGCTGAAGATATCTTCCATGTTTTGACTGTGAGCACCGCGACCATTGCCGCTTACACCAGCATGTCCGAAACGATCATACTGTCCTCTTTTATCCGTGTCGCTCAATATTTCATAAGCTTCAGCGGCTTCCTTGAATTTTTCTTCGGCAGCCTTATCGCCCGGATTACGATCGGGGTGGTATTGCATGGCTACTTTGCGGTAGGCCTTCTTTATGTCATCAGCAGAAGCACCCTTGCTCACGCCCAAAATTTCGTAATAATCTCTTTTAGCCATAATAGTGCTGCTAAGTAAGCATTCAAGTATTTATTCTAAGTATAGAGAAGATCATTTGCCAACTACCACTTTAGCGTAGCGGATGATCTTGTCGTTTAAGTAGTATCCTTTTTGGACTTCGTCGATTACTTTTCCTTTCATTTCTTCGCCTGCATCAATTTCAGTTATGGCCTCATGCAGGTCGGCATCAAAAGCAACGCCCTTTGCTTCCATTGGCTTCAGGCCTTTGGCAGTGAGGCTGTTGCGCAATTTGGTAAATACCAATTGCACTCCTTCTTTTATCTGCCTTATATCGTCCGTAGCCTCTAACTGTTTTTGAGCTCTGTCTGAATCATCGAGCACATCTAGTAAGCCGGAAATGACGTCGCGCCCAGCGGTTTGAATCAGCTCTAGCCTCTCTTTTGCACTTCTTCTCCTGAAGTTGTCAAATTCTGCTGCCTGCCGTAAGTATTTGTCATTCAGCTCGTCTACTTTAGCTCTTAGTTCGTCCAGTTCTTTATCATCCTGAACGGGTTCGTTCAGGTGCTGGTTACCGTTTACGCTCTCGTCGGTGTTCAATTCCTGGCCAAACTGTACATCCTCATGTTGATTTTGCTCGTTTTCTTGCACTTCCTTGGTCTTCATATCATACAAAAAATTGGTTGCAAAGGTACTTGTCAAATCTATTGCCAATGCAGCAGTAAAAGACAAATTGTCTGATTTAACAGAAAGCTGCTCTACACGAATTTTTCTGTCAATAACAATTACTTGCTTGCAGCAGTACCTTTGGCGCTCTATGGAAAAAGTGGTGCTAAAACGGAAAATCGCAGATAGAATTTACAATGGTCATCCGTGGATATTCAACAATGAGGTAGAGAGGATTGAGGGCAATCCGGAGCCCGGGGCCGTGGTAGAAGTGTACTATCACGATGGCAAGTTTGCCGGTCAAGGATACCTCAA